>CAJXDX010000052.1 GCA_913052275.1 uncultured Pseudomonadota bacterium
TCACAAACATTTTTCAGGAAAAATATGGCAATACAAGCACCCTTGAGCTGGCTCAGGGATTTTGTTTCAATTAACATCACCCCTGACCAGCTGGCAGAACGCCTTACAACCGCAGGGCTTGAAGTTGAAACAATAGAAAAAATCGGCGATAACTGGGGTGAATATTGTGTTGTAGGTCAAATCAGGGAGGTTCGAAAGCATACTAATGCTGACGCTTTGAATCTGGTGGATGTGGAATTTGGCGCAGACAAACCCATTACAATTGTTACTGGAGCACCAAACATCAGGGAAATGGAAGGAAATCTCCCACGGCCGGCTCCAAAAGTTGCCCTGGCCCTTTCGGGAGCCATGCTTATTGATGCACATCATGATGATCTTCCTCTGAAAAAACTCAAACCAGCCAAAATAAGAGGCATCGAATCTGAAGGAATGCTCTGCTCAGAACTTGAATTAGGACTCAGTGAGGACCACGAGGGCATCCTGATACTTCCTGAAGATGCACCAGTAGGAACTTTGCTGCAGGAATATTTAGGTGATGTAATCCTGCATTTTGATATAAAAGGCGGATTCAGCCATTTGCTTTCCATTCTGGGAATAGGCCGTGAAGTTGCCGCACTGACAGAAGAGACTTTAGATCAGAGTGTTATCCCTGATGTCTCACAATTGGAAGTCCTCGAACAACCGCCGTTTGTTGATCTGGAAATAAATGACTCAGATATCTGTTCACGCTATTCTGCCTTATTAATACGCGATGTTAAAATTGCTCCCTCACCATTCTGGATGCAGCAGCGGCTGCTGCGAGTTGGGATGCGCCCCATCAATAACATTGTTGACATAACCAATTATGTGATGATGGAACTGGGACAGCCGTTACATGCCTTTGATTACGATAAGCTTATAAAGCGGGCAAATGGTGGTAAGCCAAAAATTATCATACGTCGTGCTAAAGAAGGCGAATCCCTGCTCACACTGGACAATGTTGAACGTAAACTTGACACTGATATGCTGATGATCACTGATACCGCGGGACATATAGGAATTGGCGGCGTAATGGGTGGAGGAGATTCAGAAGTGACTGATGCAACAACCAACATTTTGCTTGAAGCAGCGAACTTTGAATTTCTCAATAATCGGCGTACCGCACAGATATTGAAACTGCGTACAGAAGCAAGCGAGAGGTTCGGTAAACAGGTTGATCCGGAAGGCACGCTTCGGGCGGCTTTGCGGGCAGCCCAATTAATGGTTGAGCATGGTTCCGGAACACTTGAAAAGACTGCCGGAGATCTTTATCCAAGTCCTAAAGAAGCCGTAACTCTGGATATTAGTCCTGAATATGTGGAACGTCTGCTGGGAATCAATATATCCAGTGAGCAAATTAAAAAAATTTTGAGTGCGCTGGATTTCAGAGTTTCAGGAAAGAAAATCTTAAAAATAACTGTTCCAAGCCACCGCATGGATATTCGTATCCCTGCAGATCTTGTTGAAGAAATAGTCAGGGTTTATGGTTACGAAAATCTCACTCCAACTCTGATTAAAGATGAACTTCCACCCCAACATGGGAATCAGAATCTAGACGGGACAGAACGTGTGAGGGATATCCTTGTGGCTTCCGGTATGGACGAAATTATTACTTACTCCATCATGGATCCCATGGACGAAGCACGTTTGCGCTTGGAAAATAATGCTGACCTTGATGGTTTTATTCCCATCAAAAATCCTCTATCACAGGAACGAAGCCACCTACGTCGTTCACTGTTGCCCGGCGCATTGACTACTGCGCGTACTAATCTGAGATTTATAGATAAAGTTAATACTTTTGAAGTTGGAAGCGTGTTTCATCCGCAAAAAGGTAAATTGCTTCCGAATGAACCCCAGAGATTGTCTTTTTTAATGAGCGGAGTCCGGAACACTAATTCCTGGCTGAATCAGGACGACGGACACTATGACTTCTTTGACCTTAAGGGGATTTTGGAGCACTTTTTCAAATCACTTCATGTTGACAATGTTGAGTGGAAAAAATCAAGGGAATTGCCTTGTCACCCCGGACGCTGCGCTAACATATTGGTAAATGGAAATGTATTAGGATTTGCAGGAGAATTACATCCAAAAATTAGAGATATTTTTATTCTTCCGGAACAGCCTGTGTGTGTTGCGGAACTGGATCTTGATTTTATCATCAGGCTTGGAATTGAAAATCACCAGATGAAGTCCATTTCAAACTACACTCCTATTTATGAGGACCTGGCTTTTGTGATGGACTCAAGCCTGCCTGTGGAGGATGTCACTCCAGTCATTCTGCAAACAGGGAAACCGTTGCTCAAAAACGCCACTCTCTTTGATGTATATGAAGGTGAACAGGTCGATGCGGGGAAACGCAGTCTGGCTTATTCCCTTACTTTTCAGGCATCAGACAGAACACTTACCGATGATGAAGTGGGGAAGATCAGGAATAAAATTGTCAGGCGCCTTGAAAATGAATTTCAGGCAACTCTAAGAGCATGACTGAATGAAAGCTTTGCTTCACTTGTGGAAAGCCTTTGTCTACAGCTTGCAGGGCGTAAGAAAGACATTTTATGATGAAATTGCCTTCCGCATTGAATTAGCGGTTGCAGTTATTTTAATTCCTGCTGCACTGCTTTTGCCTGTTTCGCTGATTGTTCGTATTTTGCTGATTGGATCCGTCCTTCTTGTATTGATCATAGAATTGCTTAATACTGCAGTTGAAGCCGCAGTTAACAGGATTTCCACAGAACAACACACGCTTTCCGCTAAAGCAAAGGATGCAGGGAGCGCAGCGGTTTTTATGGCATCCATAAATCTCGTAGTTGTATGGGGGATAGTCTTGTTTGACTTAATTTTCAATATTTCATAGATTTGTGGAAATCACTCTGATCTGCTATGCTGTGCTCCAGGAAATAATTTCAGAGGAGCCGATTTCGCTGGAAGTTCCTGAGGGATACACTGCTGAGCAGGTTATAGAACTGCTCTCACAAAATTATCCTCAGGCAGGACCAATATTAAAATCAACCCGACTGGCACATCAGGATGATTATGTAGACAAGCAATCTGTTCTTACCGATGGTGCAGAATATTGCTTGATTCCTCCGGTCAGTGGAGGTTAACCAGGCGGGAATCTGGAATCAACCCCGGGTGTTTTTGAATACCGCAATGTCCAAAATTTCTAAAACAAAAATTTCTGCCGGTGTTTTCTGGCTGGAAGTCCCCGAAGCAGAATTATTTGTACTCTGCGGATGTCCAGCAGACAGCGTCAAACACTTGATGAAAGCCGGCAAGATACATGATTATGAGATAGAAACAGATTCCGGGTCAGGTCCGAACCATCATGCCCATGGCACAATTACTAATGAAACCGGACCAAATGCCATCCTTCTTTCAGACCTGAGCGTACAAAAGGGCCACTTTGCAAATTTAGCTGAGTTTCCGGTACTGCAGATGCTCTACCGACAGGGTATGCTGCTGCCGAATCACCCCAACAATACAGGCGCCAAACCACTGCTGATAGGACAAGAAAACGTGGTTAATGCACAGATGAATTACATTTACAGGGGTAATTATGGTCTGACGAGCCTTGAAGATATACTTGCCTCGGGCATGCCTCGGGAACAGGCAGAAGAGATGATGCGCATAAAGCTATTCTTTGCCTTCGGGGAAATACGACCTAGCAGTGATTTACTGCATTCAGTGATTGTTGATCATCAGCCTGTGGAAGTCCTGAACGGAGTCAAGGTAGTCAGAAAGAAAGTTAACTGCTACGAATTTATTTATAAAGATGAAAGTGTAGAAGTCGACCTGAATCTGGCAAAAAATGAAACCTATGAAACTCCCTATCAACTGGAAAATCATTATTTCAAGCGTGAATATTTTTCCATCGTACATACCGGTGAAGGCGACGGCTGGGATATTAATCGGCCCTGCATGGCCAGTGTTATTTGTTTTCAGGGGAAAATCTTTCTAATCGATGTTGGTCCCAACATTGCGCATACCCTTAATGCCATTGGAGTTGATGTGAATGAAGTAGAGGGGATTTTTCATACACACGCCCATGATGATCATTTTGCCGGCCTGACTACTCTGATCCATACAAATCACCGTATAAAGTACTACTCCACCCACATGGTGCGTGCCTCTGTTACAAAGAAACTATCCTCACTTATGTCTATCGGGGAAAGCACATTTGAGGAATATTTCGAAGTTTGTGACCTTGAGTTTGATGAATGGAACAACATTGATGGACTGGAAGTAAAGCCAGTATATTCCCCGCATCCGGTAGAAACAAATATACTATTCTTCAGGACACTTTGGGAAGACGGGTATGCCACTTACGCTCATTTAGCAGACGTAGCTTCTCATGATGTATTAAACAAGATGCTCCAGGAGAATAAGAAAAAGCCGGGAATAAGCAGCAAATTAAAGAATAAAGTCTGGAAAGATTACCTTAGTCCCGCACAGGTAAAGAAAATTGATATCGGTGGAGGAATTATTCACGGCAAGGCAGAGGATTTCAAGGATGACAAATCTGAAAAAATCATATTAGCTCACACCGCCCACAAGCTTTCAAAAGAAGAGCAGTTAATTGGTTGTGGCGTCACTTTCGGCAGCACGGATGTTCTAATTGAAGGTCATGAAGATTATCCTCTTGAATTTGGAGGTGCATACCTTCAGGGATATTATCCAAATGTTGAAGACGGTGAAATTCACATGCTGCTGAATTGTAAACGGGAATTAGTCAGTCCCGGAACAGTATTGCTGAAAGATCAGGAGATCCCGGACCATGCCTGCCTGGTGCTAACTGGTGTGGCGGAATTCCTTTCTGCAGAAGAAAAAACAAGTTATCAGTTATCAAGCGGGACATTGATTGGAGACCTGGCGGTTCTGTTTGGCCTTAAAAGCACTGGAATTTACCGTGCCTTAAGTCATATTGAGACACTAAGAATTCCAGCAATTTTGTTCAAAGAGTTTGTGCATCGAAACGAGCTGATGGAACAGTTGAAAAAAACACACGAAATCACCGAATTTCTGCAGCAGACATGGTTATTTGGAGAATCGATTTCATCACCGGTTCAGAGTCAAATTGCACAAAACATGACACTCAAGAATTACACTAAAGGTGAGAAAATAGTTTATGATGGACTAATGCTGGTTAAAGAAGGGAAAGTAGAGCTCAGTAGTTTGCAAAGCGGCAGATCCTCAAACAAGCATGTGATTTCAAAAGGAGATTTTTGGGGAGGTGAAAACATGATCACAAGTAAAACCAGTAAAAGTCACGCGAAAGCAATCACACGGGCAAAAGTCTATAGCATCACAAATATTGAAATCCTTAAACAAATTCCCATTATTCGCTGGAAATTGCTTGAACAAACTCAAAAACGCGTCTAGCAGGTATTGTTTAGGATATGAACAGTAAAACTATCAGTGATTCCGAGAAATACAATTCTTTTTGTAAGTGGTGATATAGATTAGACATCAAATATCATCTGCTTTTCAAATCATGTTTTAGGGAAAGTATCGAATGAAATTACAGCTGCATATGATTTATCTTTGGGAAACTGCAGCTGTTAACCAATAAGATTTGTGGCGGGATTTTAGAACAAAGTTTAATTTAGAGAAAATTATCCCAGAAAATCTGAATCATGCGTTTTAATAAGCTCCATAGTATTCTGAGAGGAAACTAATTCACTTCCCAAAACCGGCACATAAACTGTACGCTGATAGCGGCTCATTAGAAATCGAGCCATTGCATCATTGATTTTTTCGCTGGAAACACTCATTTTTTCTCCTGAGTCTTCGTTGTTAAACAACTACTTTAAACCTTGATCAGTTGTGTGATGTTGTACTTCGACTAAAAAGACGGTAATGAAAATTTTGATTAGCCTCAGAAATCGGAGTCATTTGTTTCAATCAGTTCCAGTGTATCTTCTGTAAGCCATATATCACTGCCTAAAATCGGCTCACCTACAACTCGTTCGTAGCGACGGATTGAACCTCCACGTTCCAAAAATCGAGTCATTGCTTCATTTATTTGATTACGAGAAACACTCATTTTTTTTATCTCCTAAGTAATTGATATGTATAATTAATAATACTCTTTATTGTTGAATTATAAAGGTAATTATTAGTAATGCTGCAATTTGCAGACCATAAATAATTTTTTTATTTTTTGAGAACTGTATTAATTGGTAATTTAAGCCAGTTGAACACAGGCGAAAAAATCAAGATCCAAATGTGTGAAAATTAGTTGAGAATTAATAAAATATTACTTGAACCAGAAGTTGTTCAAAGGCATGCTGATTGTATATAGGTCAAGCAGACTTTATCTCAGGCGTGATAACCAGGACTATAACAGAATTAGTTTGATTGAATTGCTGTGAGAACTTTTTTAGACAAACTGCGTGAACTAAAGCAAAACGAGGTTGCAAAGCGCCAAAAAGAAATAAATGAGGAAAATCTGCGGGCTGAGGTTAACAATCTTGAAAAAGCTCCGGATTTTCGCAAACGGTTAATCCGCAAACCTGGAGAGCCGATTTCTCTGATACTGGAAGTGAAATCCAGAGCACCTGGACGCATAAATGTAGAGCAACTTGAAACTGAAACTGTAGTCAAAGAATTTGAGCATGGAGGCGCTAAAGCAATTTCTGTTTTGACCGATCAAAGCTGGTTTGGCGGCTCCCTGGAAATTCTGGAAAAGGTATCAAGAGTGACCACTTTGCCCTTGATGCACAAAGAGTTCATAATCAACTCTTATCAACTTTTGGAAGGCCGACTGCGGGGAGCAAGCGCGGCATTGATTCTGGCTTATTATTTTCAGCAAACAGAATTGGCCAAAATTGTAACAGAAGCTAAAAATATTGGTCTTGAAGCAGTTGTAGAATGTTCTGTTGAAAATGAACTACCAAGAGCACTTGCTGTTAATCCGGACATATTGATGATAAACAACCGACCTATCGCAGCAATTCCGGAAGACCCTACTGAAACATACGACAAAGGAAGCATTGAGGTTATTTCAGAATGGTGGGAACGCTATCCGGAATTAAGATCATGGAAGAGACAGCCGGGAAAACTTTTGATCAGTGCAAGCTGCGTAAATTCTCCGGAAGACATCCAAAGCATATTAAAAATTCCATGTGACGCGGCCCTGGTCGGTAATGCTGCCATGACAGCTCACAACCGTGTCGGGTTTTTAAGATCTCTGACAGAAGCAGTAAACTAACAATTATCTGAAAAACACCCCATGGGAAAAACAACTAAATCAAAATTAAGTATTCTGGTGGTGGATGATGATGAAAACATCCTTTTGGTTCTCCGACAGTCATTAGAGAAAGAAGGCTATCACGTAAGCACCGCCAAAAGCGCTGAGGAAGCTCTGAATACACTGCAGCGAAGTTTCTTTCACGTTGTGATAACTGATATTATGATGGGTGAAATGAGTGGTGTGGAATTGTTAATGGAAATTAAAAAAATGAACTCCCTGATGCAGATTTTTGTAATGACATCACACAGTACTCTGCCTCGGGTCATTCAATGCATGCAGGGGGGGGCATATGATTTCTTTGAAAAACCTCTGAAAATTCAGGATATCCTGGTATCACTTGGCGAGGCATCGCGCCGCGCTATTCGCTGGAGAGACTTGTACAGTCGCCACTCAGTGACAACAGAGGAAAAATAGGAAAATATTTTTCAGCCAATTCAAACCTCCCTTGAGACAATAAAATCAGCTAACTCAAAAAGGGTTTGACGCAAACTTGATTCCGGAAATTTTTCTATGCTGCGCTGGGCCTCAAGCGCATACTTCCTGGAGCATTCCAAAGTGTACTGGATGGAGCCGTAATTTTTCATCATATTGACCACTTCCTCAATCTGAGGTTTTTCAATCTCCTGATGAGTTAAAATCTGGTCCAGTCTTCTCCTGTCTGAATCATTAGCTTTTTCAAGCAATTGACTCAAAGGCAAAGTAATTTTACGTTCCTGCAAGTCTCCTCCAACAGGTTTCCCGGTTTTATACTCATCAGTATAATCAAGAGCATCATCAACAATCTGAAAAGCAATACCTAAAGCCATACCGTATTCATACAACTGATCAGCAGAATCTTGTGATCCTCCGGCCAGTATGGCCCCTGTTTTGATGGCTGCAGCGAAAAGACATGCGGTTTTGTTTATGATTATTTCCAAATATTCTTCTTCATCACTTGCCTCGAACGAACGAGTCAACTGTAGTAATTCTCCGCGTGCCATCCTTGTAGTTGTCTCCGACATCAGCCTCAAAACTTCTGCGTTTCGCATTTTGGTCAGTTGGTAAAAAGCCATTGCAAACAGATAATCTCCTGAAAGTACACTTGCTTCATTTCCCCAAATTCTGCATACGGCCTGCCTCGCCCTTCTGGTTTCTGCTCCATCAACTACGTCATCGTGAAGAAGTGTTGCAGTATGTAAGTACTCAATTACCTTTGCTGCCTGCATTACCTGTTCGTTAACGCCTGTAAACATTTCAGCTCCTAAAAGAACCAATGTTGGGCGCAGGCGCTTTCCACCAGAACCAATAATATGTTCAGTCACATTATTGAGCAAAGAAATGTCTGTTTTTATATCACTAATTATCTGAGACTCGAGATCCTCAATATCTGAAGAGACCGGCTGAAGAATTTGTTCTAATCCGGCAGGAGGAGGATAATTTGCTGCAATTTCTAATGGCTGGCTCATGAAAATTTGCAGATTATCAGGTAACTACAGGCAGCATTACAAAAAGTAAATCGCCCTGGTTGACAGTGTTTTTGTCCTCTGCAATAACTTTCGTCACTTTGTATTTAACATCATCGGGGAATAAAGTGTTTCCGTCAGTACTTTTATAGTCTGCAAGTGTTAACTCTGTGAAGACTTTCATCGATTCAATCAGGCAAAGTGTTTGGTTTACATCAATGATCTGACCTTCACTTACAAACGGCTCATCATCCTGTGATGGTGCACGATAGAAGCCTCCCATTTGAGGAGAAAGTACTTTGAGCTCATCAGATCCTTCCAGTTTGATGGACTTTTTATCCACAGATTTATTTAAATACCCGGAATCATTAAGAGATTCACTCAACAGTTTCTGAGAGTCAATTCGCTTAAAAAAATCAGCAAGGAATCCTGTACTGAAACTTCCCTTTTTAAAAGACGCATCCTGCAAAATTGCACGGTTCAAAGCAAGGTTGGTTGAAACTCCATGAATTCTCACCCGTTTTAAATAATCAACTAAACGAGTAATGGCATCACTTCGTGATCTGCCCCAGCAGATTATTTGAGCCACAAGGCTGTCATAAAATGGTGAAACTACAGATCCGGAAGTAATTGTTTGAATTACCCTTACATTTGATTTTTCCGGAAAATAAACTTCTGTCACATGACCTGGATCCGGAACAAATAATAACTCCCCCTTTTCATCTAGTTCAACTTTCTCAGCAATCACCCGCAATTCAATAGCATGTCCATTGAGCTTAAAATCCAAATTGCTTATGTTGTTTCCTTGCGCGACTTCAAATTGCTGACGTACCAGGTCCACTCCGAATACCATTTCAGAGACGGGGTGTTCAACCTGAAGTCGTGTATTCATTTCCATAAAATACACTTTTTTCCCGGTCAAATCGTAAATAAACTCCACTGTTCCCGCGCCTATGTAATCGATCTCCTCAATTAATTTTTCTGAAAAACTGTATAGCTGCTCCCTGATTTTATTTGGTATTCCTGATGCAGTTTCTTCAATAAGTTTCTGGTAGTTTCGCTGAATCGAACAATCACGAATGCCAAACAATTTTGAATTACCATGCATATCCCGGATTATCTGAACCTCAAGGTGGCGCATTGAGCCAATGTATTTTTCCAGATATAAATCGCCGTTACCAAATGCACTCAAAGCCTCCTGTGACATTCGAGTGAAAGTAGATTGAAATTTCTCAGCATCTTTAACTACCTCAATCCCTTTTCCTCCTCCTCCATGTGCAGCTTTAATTAGCACTGGGAACCCAATTTCTGAAGCTACGATCATCGCATGTGCAGGGTCCATCAAGGCTCCCTCACTGCCTGGAACAACAGGTATGTTTAGATTCCTAGCCGTCGCGATAGCGTTTGACTTGTTTCCCATTCTGTCCATATTTACCACACGCGGTCCTACAAAATTGAAACCATGTTCCCGGCATATACGGGCATAATGAGGAGACTCAGATAAAAACCCGATTCCGGGATGAATTGCATCGACTTCCTCCTGTTCTGCAATTCTGATCACGCTCATTCCATTTAAATAACTGTCCTGTGGAGTTTCCCCGCCTATACATACCAGGTGGTCTTTTTCACTGAGCAAAGTGGCTGGATAACTTTCCATATCCGGATCAGACGCCACCAGCACCACTTCCATTCCCGCGTCTTGTGATCCTCGAATTAGACGGGTAGCCGTGCAACCGCGGGCATGAATCAAAATACGCTTGATCTCAGCTGTATGTAAATTTTCCTGCGTAGAATA
>CAJXDX010000053.1 GCA_913052275.1 uncultured Pseudomonadota bacterium
CTCTTCCACTACATCCTTTTCAAAATCATGTTGTCTTGCAACTTCAGTTTGTATTGCCGGTGTTTCAGTCAATAATTCTTGTATAACTTTTTCAAAATCATGTTGTCTTGCAACTTCAGTTTGTATTGTCGGTGATTCAGTTGCAGTTTCTCTTTCACTCTCAACAACTGCTTGCCATATCAAGTCTCCACTGTAAATCTCGTAAAGATTTAAACGCAGCGATAGCAATCTCTGAGTTGTATGGTGGGTCCCAGTGAGCAGCCAGTCGGCATTAGTAAGTTTTGCAAGGTCTATAGTAGGAGGTTCTTCGAGCATTTCATGGAATGTACTTTTCCATTCTATTCTCAAATAGACATTTTCGAAATGTGGGATAACTTGAACCGGGAGTTTTTTAAAAAGCATATTTGTCAGCTTTTCTTCCAGTTCTTCTGTCATCGAATCCCTCTTGAGTGTTTCTGCGTTAAAGATATCAACCACCGTAATGACTATTTTTTTTTCATTGTCCATTACTTTTGATGCAACCTTTTCTATAGTATTTTCTAGCTTTTTATTAAATGTATTTTCAACAGTCTGTGCCTGAGCAATTGAAAAAGCAAATACTGCAAATACCTGAATAAAGAATTTGTACAAAAAAAATAAACTGTGCTTTAAACGTTCGAATGAATTGTTAAAGTTGAGTTTCTGTTTATTATTTTCATGTAAATGCGTAAACATTTACTTACTCCTCAAATACAGACAATTTTGTTTGATCTCAGAATTTCAAAGCACTTTGTGCAAGGTGCAAACATCTCTCTTTACCAAATAAGTCAACAATAAGATTTAAATCAGGTCCTTCAGTATCAAGAGTAATTGCGTATCTTAAAGGCATCCACAGGTTTTTACCTTTAATTTTTGTCTCATTTTGAACATTTTTCATCAGATCCCCCAGATTATCTTTGGTCAGTTTTTCCACGGATTCTACTTGTTTTATAAAATTGGCAAGGACTTGTTTTGAGTTTTCCTCCCTTAATACTTTTAAAACTTCGGGGTCTGAAGCTTCGGGATTGTTTTCAAAGAATAACAAAAGACGATCTTGAATTTCCGAAAGGGTTACCAGACGGGGCTGGAGGATTTTCATAATCTTCCTGAGAATTTTCTGATCTTTTCCGGCATATGGAGTTTTGTTTATAAATGGTTTCAAACGCTGCTGTAAATCGTTCAATTCGAGTTTTTGAATATACTGCTGATTCATCCAGTTAAGCTTTTCCTGGTCGAATACTGCTCCGGATTTATTTACACGTTCAAAGCTGAATTCTCTGATCAGTTCCGGGAGGGTAAACAACTCCTTCTCTTCTGCAGGAGACCAGCCAAGCATGGCTACAAAATTCACCAATGATTCCGGAAGATATCCATTATTCCTGAAGTCCTCTACAGCAACATCTCCCTGGCGTTTGCTGAGTTTTGAACGATCAGGATTTAATATTAAAGGCAGGTGTGCGAATTGCGGGGGATCCCAGCCAAAATAGCGGTAAAGCAAAAGATGTTTTGGAAATGATGGAATCCACTCTTCGCCGCGTACTACATGAGTTATTTTCATCAAATAGTCGTCGACAACTACCGCCAGGTGATATGTAGGGAATCCATCACTTTTAACTATGACCTGATCTTCTGACTGACTGGTTTCAATGGAAACATTGCCACGGATTAAATCATTCAATACCATAGTTTCCGGAACTTCCGGAATTTTCATACGTACAACGTAATCCTCCCCTGATTCAGCTCGCCGGGATGTTTTTGATTGGGAGAGATTTCGGCAAAATCCATCATAACGTGGAGTATGACCTTTTTTGCGCTGTTCGTTTCTTAGTTTTTCAAGACGTTCTGCTGTGCAAAAGCACCTGTATGCATTCCCCTGATCAATTAATAATCGGATATGATGATCGTAAATTTCCAGGCGTTCAGATTGACGGTACGGTCCATATTTTCCTCCAAATTGTGGACCTTCGTCAATTTCAATGCCTGACCACTCCAACATGCTGGTCAATTGATTTTCAGCCCCTTCAAAAATTCTTTTCTGATCTGTGTCTTCTAAACGAAAAATGAATTTTCCACCGTTTTTACGCGCGTAAAGCCAGCAAAAAAGAGCAGTACGCAAACCACCTACGTGTAAATAGCCAGTGGGACTGGGGGCAAAGCGAAGACGAACCATCAGTTACTGAATAATTGAGAATAGAGTGCCGGGATACTGTAATTTATGCTTTTCACCTCTTTTCAAACAGACGCATTCTGATATTAAGCAAAAGGCCTATCCCGAACATCATTGACAGCATTGAGGAACCACCATAACTGAAAAAAGGAAGAGGTACGCCAACTACCGGCATCAAACCTGTTGTCATGCCGATATTGATTAAAACATGTGAAATTATGATCGCAACAATTCCAGTAATTTGAATTGCACTAACGCGATTTTTAGACTTCAACACACCTGCAAGCGACCACAGTGCGAGTGTTAAAAATAAAACCAGCACGAGCATTGCACCAATAAACCCCCATTCTTCGGCAAAAACTGAAAAGATAAAATCAGTGTGATGTGCGGGTAGAAAATTCAGCTGACCCTGAGTCCCCTCTCCAAAACCTTTCCCTAGAACTCTGCCACTACCTATGGCGATTTTAGACTGAATAATATGGTATCCGGCCCCAAGAGGATCTCTCTCCGGGTTGAGAAAAGTCAGAATCCTCCCTTTTTGATACGGTTTGAGTACATAAATCCATAAGACTGGAAGAGATGCCAGTGTCAATATTCCAAGTGTAACAATAGTTTTGAAACGGATTCCCATCATAAATATGATTGGGATGAAGACAATCAACAGTAACATTGCTGTCCCTAAATCAGGCTGCTTGACAATTAACACTACAGGAACTGCCATTAATATAAGAGGCCAGATCATCCAAAGCCAGTTACCCTTTGGTCTTTGGAATTCCCTGAAATGATGTGAAAGAGCCAAAACCAATGTAAACTTACTGAATTCAGAAGGCTGGAAAAAGAAAGGACCGATTTTAAGCCATCTTTGAACAGGGGCTCCAGGACCTCCAGTACCATATAACAGCACCAATACGAGCAGGACTATCACAACCAAATGCATTATGAATCCCAAACGTGCCCAGTTCCTATAGTGAATAAACTGGGTTAAAATAATTACCCCGATTCCTGCAAAAATACGATAGATTTGATGCATTAAATAATTTTCCTGACCGGGAGATCCTACTGTAGCGGACGATAGAGCAATCAGCCCTATGCCGGCTATCATTAGAACCAGCGCGCAGAGAGTCCAATCTATATTGCCTAACATTCTTCGATCAAGCATATTTAATATTTATTGAATATTGTAAATTCGCGGATTAGATTTGAATGTTTTAATTTGTTTTGAATAAAGAACATTAATTGGTGTAGTCAGCTTTCATTTAAAAAGTGTTTTAAAATTAAACCTGGTTTGCCCACACATTTAATCCGTTAATTTATTCCCAGCCGATAATTATTACTCTTTATTTTACTTATATTACTCTAGTGATTTAAGTTTGAATCTATTGTCAAAATTGGTAGTTATATAGCGCTCAATAGTATCTTGTCCCTTTATCCTTTTGCACTTATTATTTCAAACCTTCAGAAGTTCTCAGTTCAGTCAGGTATTTCTCTGAAATTGGTAATTTTTTTATAAGAGAACTATTTCTATCAATCACTCTCCAAAAAGGTAAATCAGGTTTCGCTCCATTTGATTGCTCTAAAGATGCCTCAATTGCTATTCTTAAAAATATCCCGCAAGTAAGTGGACATGTATTATCTGCATTGGCATTTTCTGCTAACTCAAGTCGCATTAACTTCACGGATTTTTCGGTTCCATAAGGTATTTTTGCTATGTAGTTTGCAATAGATCTTGGAGAAGAAATTAACATTTTTTCTCCAGCCTTTAAATCAGCAAAATTTTTTTCAATTATTTTCACTACTTCGGTATACTTTTTATTAAATTTTTCCGTTGCGGTAGACATATATCTATTTTACACAACTTACTTATATTATGGATAATTATTCCCACCCAAAAGTAGCAGGAGGTTTGTGAGTAATATCGTAGAAAACAGTTTCAATACCTGAAATGTCAAGTAAAGATTCTACTAAATGATCAAGCAATTTCCAATCTATACGCGCGAATTGAGCAGTCATCACATCTTCTGAAACAACAGGACGAAGCACCAGACTTTCGTCTTTCCCATTTTTTGAAACAGGCAGCAAAATTACCAGCAGTTGGAAAATCTCATGCATCAGACCATGTTTTTCCAGCATTTTTGTTGCCTTATAATCAGCCTCTCTGAGCAAATCCAGTCGATCTTTGCTGCAAAATGCTTTATGAAAATTAAATTGGGCATCAGAGTCATTTGTATTTGAGCCTAATAGAAGTACTACCCTATTAACTGTCCTGACTTCATTTGTTATTCGAGTAGCCTGATTTTCCAGCCAGTCCCAATCTCGAGGAGTATTTAAAAGTGCAACAGGAGAAGCATATGTCCTTTGATCACCTTGTACTCCAACTGATCGCACTGGAAGAACCAGGTGGTCACATTCACCATCTTTAAGACAATTGCGGACTTCCTCAAAAGTTGTTTCTATTTCCGGAAAGGATTCATCTCCACGGGCACACAGTACATTTATCGATAGACCCGGACCAGGAAAAGGATGTCTCCAGACAATCGATTCAGGCAGGCCTAACAAAGTTCCTACCTGCCTGACCTCATCTTTATAAAGGTCTTTGAGTGGTTCAACTACATGTCCGGAACTTAACAGGTCCAATACCTCCTGTACACGGTTGTGGTGAGATTTTATAACTTCAGCATGTTCAGTGCCTCCAGATTCAATAATATCAGGATAAAGAGTCCCCTGACCAAGCATCCAATCCTGCACATTTAAGTTTAGTTCATTCAGAAACCTGTCACGCATCTGTATAAAAGTTGCTCCAATTTTTTGTCTTTTTATCTGGGGGTCAACCTGACCTGAGACTGCGTCTAAAAAAAACGAACTGTAGTTTCTGGATTGGATATTTTTATATCCAAGCTGCGAATATCGTGTAAGTATTTCTTCACTTTCATTTTTTCGCATAAAACCGTTATTGATGTATAATCCCAGCATCTTATCTTGTCCAAGTGCCTTATTTAACAAAGCAAAGGCCACTGAAGAATCCACACCTCCACTAAGAAACATCAGGACTTTACTGTTTCCAACTTCATTACTTAAACGTTTAGTACTGTCCTCGATAAAAGATTCCATGGACCATCTTGAGCGTAAACCACATGCATTAACAAAATTTTTCAGCATAATCCTGCCCTGGGAAGTATCCGTTACTTCAGGATGGAATTGAAGTGTGAATATTGGACGCTGACGGTGTTTCAAGGCAGCCAAATTCCCAGTTTCTGTTTCTGCAGTAACCTCAAAGTCTTCAGGGCATTGTGTTACACTATCCTGATGACTCATCCATACCTGGTTTGGAAAAGAAATATTTTCCCAAAGAGGAGAGTCAGATTTCTGCTTTAGTATTGCTTTCCCAAACTCTCCTTTGCCGGTGTTTGAAATTGAGCCTCCAAATGTCTGTGAAATCAATTGATGACCATAACACAATCCCAGAATAGGCCTTTCAAGTTCTAATATTTTTGAATTAAATTCTGGTAAATTTGAGGAATTAACCGATGCTGGTCCTCCAGATAAAATAATCCCCTTAGCCATAGCGAGTGAATTTTCATTGGAGGAGGGAGAAAAAATTCTGGTGTAAACACCAATATGACGAATTCGTTTTGAAATCAGATGAGCATATTGACTTCCAAAATCCAGAACAGCGATGAAGTCCTGCATTGTATTTCCTTTTTGAGCAATATAGTCTATATTAAGGCTTGACCTTGCAGTATCCTAAAATTTGAACAATCTCACAAGGAACATTAGCATGTTTGGGATAGGACTCCCTGAAATGATAATAATTGCGGTTGTTGCGCTCATATTTATCGGTCCGGATAAACTTCCTGGGGTTTTGCGTTCTATCGGAAAAGGTCTTGTTGAGCTGAAGCGTGCCACGAGTGATGTACGATCAAACGTGCAGGAAGAAATGCAAAAAATTGAAGAGGAGATAGAGCTAAAAGAAGTTCGGGAATCTGCACAGGATTTCAAAAATGAACTTGGTGGTGTAGCAAATAAGATAGACCCGCTTACACTTTCAAAATTTAATTCAGGGGATCAGAAGGAAGTTATTTCTGATTCAATCGATGAGTCAGAAACAGATAAGGCTCAAACAGAATCGGTTGCTGAAAATACCGAAGCTGAAACCACCGATGGTTCTGATGAAATTGATGAAAAAACACCATTTTCAAAAAACGCCGAATCATTTGAAAATCCCAGAGCTGAAAAATCCTAAAATTACCCATACTGATTTTTTAAACATGTTATTTTAAGATAGAAAAATATTTAGATTGCATGTAAACACATGTTAATTTTAAGCTTAATTATGCACGTGCTGAATGAAAGGTATTCTGATCGAATATAATCACTTATATAATGTTAAAATATATTCAAGGAGAAATATGAGCAGTCAGGAAGATCTGGTAAGTGAATTTAATGCCTCAGTTGAGGAGGATTTAAACAAACGAAAGAGAAGTATTGAAGAGGGAGAGGCACTTGATAAAGAGATCAGCCGCCGCATGGATGCCGAGGAAATTGGTGTTACACTCGGTACTGACCATAATGTTGGAGTTTTAATGCTTGGTCTTGCTACTGTTTTCACACTGATTGCGCTATACATGATTTTTGGTGTCAGTCCAGACCGTATAATTGGTTAAAAATTTAAAGATTACTTATTAAAGTAATTAACACATCTGCTAACAATTTTTCTGCTGCTAATTTTTGTTCTTCATTAAATTTTCCACATAAACTAAATCCTGAGGAACATCTACACCCACACCTTCATTTTCTGCTTCCACGCAAAGTAAAGTTTCACCGTTTTCCAGAATTCTCAGTTGTTCTAATTGCTCAGATATTTCCAGGTTTGACCTGGGCCACTGACTGTACTCCATAAGGAAGTCACGTTGGAAAAGATATACTCCAAGATGACGCCAAATCTTACAATCCGTGGATTGACCGGAACGCGGGTATGGTATCAGCGAACGTGAAAAATATAATGCCATATTGTTAAGGTTTACCGTAACTTTCACTATATTGGGATCATTTAACTGTTCCTCATCAGTTATCTTATAAATTAGTGTTGCAGCTTTAGTCCCTTTTCTAATTTTCGTCTGCTTGATCAGACGGTCCAGGTCTGCTGGCAGAACCGTTGGTTCATCTCCCTGGATATTCAATACCCACCCGCATGAAATTTCTTCAGCTACTTCTACAATGCGGTCTGTTCCAGTTTCATGTTCAGAACTTGTCAGGACTCCTTCACCTCCAAAATTCCTGACAGTATCCAGGATGCGTTCATCGTCTGTTGCTACCAATATTTGATCTATTGATGGTGTCTGTTTCGCACATTCCCATACATGCTGGATCATCGGTTTACCAGCAATTTCTGCTAAAGGTTTTCCAGGGAATCTTGTTGAAGAATAGCGTGCGGGTATTATTGCTACTGTTTTTTGGGAGGAAGGCATATTCATATAGATTTTCAAATGTAACTTGAATAATTAATTTTTTACAATCAGAAAAACATGTTCCAAAAGGCGGGTCAAACCTTTGTTACGAAATCGGTCATCAAGGATATCATAGGTTTCTACTAGTTTAAGTGAACCCAATGGTGCAAAAAGACTTTCAATTTCTTCAGCAGGAACACTGTAAGGAGGGCCTTCCATTTGATTTTGATTGTACTCCAGAGTTATGAGTAAAATTCGTCCTGCCGGATCAAGAAATGAAATTAAATGATCCACATATTTTCTCCTCTCTAATTTCTCGATTGCAACTATAGATGCACGGTCATAGATTGCTTTAAATGAAGAAGTTTGCTCAGGATTTAAGTCAAAGAAATCACCAAGGTAGATATCGATGGATTTGCTGCTGAATTTTTGTAAAGTTTCGGCTTGCTGAATTAAATAGGCAATTTCGTTTTCAGCAAAAAAATCCTGAACTGCCTTGCTGACCAGTTCAACTCCTATCACTTTTTTTGTTTTTGTTGTCAGCCAGCATAAGTCTAACGTTTTCCCACAAAGTGGAACAAATACTCTGTCCGGATTTTGGTGCAGCAGTTGATCGGAAAATCGCATCAAATAGGGATTTACTTCCGGAAGATGGAAGCCTATACGGTCTTCCTGCCAACGAGATTCCCATAGGTTCATAGATAAAACTTAAGTGGAAACGTGAAAATTTAAATTCCCATTTCACTGCGTGGATTGATTCCAGATACTTTTTTCATGTGCTCGTATCTCCATCTATGCCAGGGAACTATGAAACCTGATTCAAATTCTGCCATGACATCTGAAATCAGCTTCTCTGCCAAAGCCTGATATGACTCAGTATTTTGCTCGTCTTCATCAAGTTCATATGCCAGCCTGGCCCGATAAATAATGTCTCCAGTGTTTGCTTCAATCAGCTTTAATCGAATAACCCACTGTTCATCTGAAGTGCATTCTTTTGTACAAGGGAATGATACAAAGTCCAGAAGTAAAAAATGTGGACTTTCAAATTCATCTTCCAGTCTCAAGGCAATTTCTTTGTCTGAAATTCCTGTGAGAGTAAGAGTACTCATGTATGTCTTGTATGCTGAGCGCAGTTTTGGATTTACATCCAGTTTCTTATTAAGTTCTTTAATGCCTGTTATTCTGCCAAGGACAGGCATCTTCCTTAACATTTGTTCCATGTTGTCCATCAAATCTGGCCATACAGATTCAAGATTTTTTGGTGATTTAATTGAGAGCAAAGCCACAGGCTTCAGCATGTAAGGCAATAAATCAGGCTTATCTTTAACATCAATTGATTTACAGCCCCCTAAAGTAAACAGCAACAGCAGGATGCTCCATATAAATCTGTTTATTGATTTAAGAGCATTGTAACAAGAAATATTTTTTCCCATGTTGATTTAACTTTTATGATCTTTTTTTCACTCAACAACTTTTATTGACAACACATTATACGCAAGTGCTAAAGATTTCAACTTGTTATTGCAATTAATAAGCTATATATTCAATCACTTAATTTAACCAAAATAAGATAAAGGATTTGTTCAAATGTTGAGTGAAGAAATCAGTGCCAGGATTGATGGTTTGACTCAGAGATTGGGCGACTTAGAAGGGTTTCTTTGAAGTCGCTGATAAAAGAAGTCAATTGCAAGAAATGGAAACTTCAACTGCACAGGATGGTTTTTGGAACTTACCGCTAAGTGAGCGGACCGTGCTTTTGAAAGATATTTCCAGATTAACAGGCCATATTGAAAGCTGGCAGTTACTTGATTCTTTGCACAATGATTTAAAAGCTGCAGCAGAACTGTACAGAGAAGAAGAAGACGCTGAACTGCTGAAAGAAATAATTGATACATGCGAAAAACTGGATAAAAATCTCGATTCTTTAGAAATTACATCCCTGTTTAATGGTGAAGCAGACGACAGAAATGCAATTGTTTCAATTCATCCAGGTGCTGGGGGGACTGAATCCGCTGACTGGACAACGATGCTTTATGAAATGTATCGCAAATGGATTTCTGAGGAAAAATTTAAATTTCAACTGCTTGACTATTTACCGGGAGATGAAGCCGGGATAAAATCTGTTACTTTTTCTGTTTCAGGTCCATACGCATATGGGAAATTAAAGGCAGAAATTGGAGTTCATCGCCTTGTACGAATTTCCCCCTTTGATTCACAGAAACGCCGACACACTTCATTTGCTTCAGTCTTTGTATATGCTGAGATTGATGAGGAAATAGAGGTGGAAATACTTTCTGATGATATTAGAGTAGACACATTCCGTGCTAGTGGAGCAGGTGGTCAGCATGTGAATACAACGGATTCTGCTGTGCGCATCACTCATATTCCAAGTGGGATAGTGGTGCAGTGTCAAAATGAGCGGTCCCAGCATAAAAACAAAGCCACAGCAATGAAAATGCTGAAAGCTCAGCTTTTCGATTTGCAGCAGAAGGAACTGAATAAAGAGAAAGACCTTCAAAACAGTAAAAAACAGGAAAATGCATGGGGCAGCCAAATCAGGAGCTACATTCTGCATCCGTACCAGTTGGTCAAGGATCATCGTACAAACTGGGAATCTGGAAATACACAAGCAGTTCTGAATGGAGAAATAAACGACTTCATAAAGGCAGCACTTTCACAGAAAGTTTGTTAAGCTTCTGCAAAATCAAAAATTATTAATTTTATACCGTATTTATGGCTTCATTTGATATTGTCTGCGAAGTGAATATGCAGGAGGTTACAAATGGTGTAGACCAGGCGAGGAGGGAAATTGGTAACCGTTATGACTTCAGAGGCTCAAACTGTGAAATAAGTTTGGACAAAA
>CAJXDX010000054.1 GCA_913052275.1 uncultured Pseudomonadota bacterium
CATTATCAAGACGGCTTTTTGACATGTATTTTTTCTCAGGCAGTTAATAAATTTTGCGGAATCTCCTGACAGAAGAATCCTCATTATGGTATGATTACTCGAGGAAGAAAAATTTCAAAAAATGTAGTTACTTGGAGTTACAAAAAAAGGATTATATTTATAGAAACTAATATGGTAAGAATTATCTTGTGTGGAAATGCCAATAAATAGGATTTAAAATTGATAAGTAGGTTATAACAGGCTCTCCAATATTAAATTTTTTGTCAAGTGTTTTTTTGAAAAAAATAAATTTTTTTAAATTTCCTGATCATTTGGTCTTTAATTAATGTTCAACTCAATAGAAAAATTACTTTATTTCTTTTTACCAGGAATATATAAATCTGTAATTGTACCTTCATAAGCTTCTGCAGCGAAGGCCACTGTTTCTGATAAAGTAGGATGGGGATGGATTGTAGAACCTATATCATTGGCGTCACAGTCCATCTCAATGGCTAGAGTCCCCTCAGCAATTAAATCACCTGCATTCGGTCCGACGATGCCAAGACCAATTACTCTTTTTGAGTCTTCTTCGAAAATCACTTTAGTCATTCCCTCAGTTCTACCTATAGACAAGCTCCTTCCACTGGCTGCCCAGGGGAAGCTTCCCTTTCCATAGGCAATGCCCTGCGTTTTGGCTTCTTCTTCAGTAATTCCAGTCCAGGCCACTTCAGGATCTGTGTATGCCACTGATGGAACAGCACGGGCATCAAAAAAACTTTTCATGCCGGAAATAACTTCCGCAGCAACTTTTGCTTCATGTGATGCTTTGTGAGCAAGCATCGGTTGTCCCGCAAGATCACCAATCGCAAAGATGTGCGATACATTGGTGCGCATTTGGGAATCTGTACTGATAAACCCTTTTTCATCAACTTCTACTCCTGCTTTTTCTGCACCAATGTTTAAACCGTTTGGAACACGTCCAACAGAACTTAGTATGCAGTCATACATCTGTGGTTTATCTGGAGAATTTTTTCCTTCGAAATGTACTCTCAGGCCTTTCTTGAGAGCCTCAACTTCGGTTACTCTTGTTTCAAGCCAGATATTATCATATTGTTTAGCTATGCGCTTTTGAAAAGGGCGTACCAGATCCCGATCTGCTCCGGCCATCAGTCCATCAAGCATCTCCACAATGTTAATTCTTGACCCCAGGGCATGATAAACTGTTGCCATTTCAAGGCCAATTATTCCACCGCCAATCACCAGCAAATTTTTTGGTATGCTGGCAAGCTCCAATGAGCCGGTTGAATCAATTATGCGAGGATCATCCGGAAGAAAGGGCAGCTTAACCGGTCTTGAACCTGCTGCAATAACAGCATTTGAAAATTTAATTGTAGTAATTTTTTCATTCTTATCTGTTACACGAAGATGATTTGAGTCAATGAACTCGCCAAAACCATTTACTATAGTCACGTTACGCTGCTTGGCCATGTTTTTCAACCCACCGGTTAACTGGCTGATAATTCCATTTTTCCATTCACGGAGTTTATCAAGATCAATTGACGGTTTTCCAAACGAAATGCCATGTGCATCCATTTCTTCAGCTTCAACAATGATTTTTGCAGCATGAAGCAGGGTTTTAGATGGAATGCATCCCACATTAAGGCAGACTCCTCCGATTTGTTCGTAGCGTTCTACCAGCACTACCTGCCGACCTAAGTCTGCTGCTCGAAAAGCAGCTGTGTATCCGCCTGGACCTGAACCAAGCACCAAAACTTCACAGCTGATGTCTGCATCTGCAGATAAATCAGCTGAAATTTCAGTATCAATGGATGTTGAATCCCCTGTCCCGGAAGAATGATCCTCTGTTTGATTCAGCTTTTGTGCCTCTGGTTCTGACGCACCACTTGTCTCAAGTTCCAGAATCAGGTTCCCTTCTGAAACCTTGTCTCCTGCCTTTATCTTTATCCTTAGAATCCTGCCAGCCAAAGGTGAGGGGACATCTATGGTTGCCTTCTCACTTTCAAGCGTGATCAGGGGATCTTCAACAGCAACAGACTGTCCCTCTTTACATATCACCTCTATAACTTCTACATCCTGAAAATCACCTATATCCGGGACTTTAACTTCAGAAATGCTCATAGAGACATTCTCCGCATATCTCCCAATATTCCGCACAGGTCCACCATGAATCGGGCTGCCTGGGCTCCGTCAATCACACGATGATCATAGGTCAAATCCAAAGGTAGCATCAGACGAGGATTGAAGTCTTTACCGTCCCAGACAGGAACCATTCGGGAACGTGTCACTCCAAGTATCGCCACTTCAGGAGCATTCACCAGGGGAGTAAATGCTGTTCCGCCAATTCCACCTAAGCTGGAGATACTGAAACATCCTCCTTCAATGTCACTGCTTTTAAGTTTGTTTGTTCTGGCTCTCATGCTGACTTCTGCTAATTCTTTCGCTAACTCAAGCAATCCTTTCTGCTCAACATCTTTGATAACAGGTACAACCAAACCGTCTGGTGTATCAACTGCCACACCTATGTGCAGGTACTCCTTGATTACTAAATTTTCCTTGTCTGCAGTAAGTGAAGAATTGAAAGTTGGATGCTTCCTGATGGCTGCTGCACACGCTTTCAACAGAAAGGAAAGCAGGGTGAGTTTCACATCCTGTTTTGCCGCTTCCTCTGAGAGCGATTTACGAAAATTCTCAAGTTCGTTGATATCTGCCTCATCATGGTGCGTGACGATCGGTACATTAAGCCATGCTCGATGAAGGTTAACTCCTGTTTTCTTTTTGATACGTGAGAGGGGTTGAATTTCAACTGAACCAAACTTGCTGAAATCAATTTCAGGCATTTCCGGAATCCCGGTTGCTGCTGCAGGCGTTCCACCAGGTGAAACTCCGGCTAAAACCTGTTTTACAAAAACCTGAACATCCTGCTGAGTAATACGCCCTTTCCTGCCTGTACCCTGCACCTGACTCAGGTCAACACCCAGCTCACGTGCAAATTTACGGATAGAAGGGCTCGCATGAGCGCGTAAAAACTGTTTCTGATCTACCAGCATTTGCGTTGGGGAGGGACGTAGAGCAGTGTAAGCATGGGCATTATCTGTACCCATTTTTTCTGGTTTGCTGCTTAAACCGGAATCTGCATTAACTTCAGCAGTTTCCTGAGAAGAAGTAATTTCAATGGAATCTTTCGGAGTTGAAGTTGCATCAGCTGATGTTTCCGGAATTGAAGATTCATTAGAAGTTTTTTCCAAAGATGAAGTTTCATCTCCCTCAACAGATAAAGAAAGGATCAGGTCGTTTTGTGAAACTTTGTCACCAGCTTTAATATTCACAGTCTTTACGATCCCTCCAAATGGAGAGGGAACGTCCATTGACGCTTTATCGCTTTCCATTGTGAGCAGAGGATCTTCCGCAGATACGGTGTCACCGGATTTGACCAAAACTTCAATAACTTCTACCTCATCAAATTCTCCAATATCCGGAATTAAGACGTCTTTGGTTTTGATCATCGATTATTACCTCAGGAAAATAATGGATTAGTTTTTTCCGGATCAATTCCATATTTTTTTATTGCAGACTTCACAGTCTTTGCAGAAATACTGCCTTCCGCATAAAGGGCATTTAAGGCTGCCAGAGCGATGTAATAGCGATCCACCTCAAAATGCTTGCGCAGGGCTTCACGTGAATCGCTCCGTCCATATCCATCGGTTCCAAGAACAGTGTATGATTTAGGCACATATGCACGTATCTGGTCAGCAAAAAGTTTAACGTAATCCGTTGCGGCAACAACCGGTCCCTCGGTATTATCGAGGCATTGTGTAACATGACATTTTCTGGGTTTCTTATCCGGATGTAGTAGATTCCAGCGAAATACTTCGTCTCCGTCTCGTTTCAGTTCATTGAAACTTGGACAGCTCCAAATGTCTGTCTGTACTTTGAAATCTGCAGAGAGTAATTCAGCAGCGGCTATTGATTCCCGCAAAATTGCTCCTGAACCAAGAAGCTGCACTCTTACTTTGCCTTTTTCCCCTTTTTGAAGCAGGTACATGCCTTTTATAATGTTTTTTTCCTGTCCCCTGGTAAGGCCGGGGTGAGAATAATTTTCATTCATTGTTGTGATGTAATAAAAAACATTTTCCTGCTTTTTAAACATTCTCGTCATTGCATCATGCATAATCACCAGCAATTCATAAGAAAATGTTGGATCATAAGAAATGCAGTTAGGCACATTTCCGGCCATAATCTGGCTGTGGCCGTCTTCATGCTGCAGTCCCTCACCATTCAGCGTTGTGCGGCCTGAAGTTGCACCGATTAAAAAACCCCTTGCCTGCATATCACCCGCTGCCCATATCAAATCACCAATTCGCTGAAAACCGAACATTGAATAGAACATGTAAAAAGGAATCATCTGCATCCCCGAATTGGAGTAAGATGTGGCTGCGGCGATCCATGAAGACATGGCTCCATCTTCAGTGATTCCCTCTTCCAGCAGCTGACCACTCTGATTCTCCTTATAATACATCAACTGCTCCCGGTCAACCGGTTCATACTTTTGTCCTTCATGGGCATAGATACCAATTTGACGAAACATTCCTTCCATACCAAATGTTCTTGCTTCATCCGGAACAATAGGTACCACACGCTGCCCAATGTTTTTATCCCTGCAGAGTATAGTCATCGCCTGAACCAGTGCCTGTGTAGTTGATATTTCACGATCTCCAGTCTCATTTAATAATCTGTCAAACACAGATAGCTTCGGAATAGTCAGCTTGTCTCCAGTTAGTCTGCGTGATGGAAGAGGACCTCCTAATTCTTTTCGACATTTTTTAAGATATCTAATCTCCGGAGAATTATCAGGAGGTTTGTAGTAAGAAAGATCCTCTACCTGTTCATCAGTAATTGGCACACGAAAACGATCCCTGAAACTTTTGAGGTCTTCCATTTTCATTTTCTTTTGGGAATGTGTGATGTTGATGGCTTCACCTGAACCACCCATTCCATAACCTTTGACCGTTTTAACTAGAATTACAGTAGGTTGTCCTTTATGATTTACTGCAGAGTGAAATGCAGCATAAATTTTATGAGGATCATGTCCACCCCTGTTCAGTCTCCATATATCCTCATCAGACATATTGGAAACCATATCCAGCAATTCAGGGTATTTCCCAAAAAAATGAGCCCTTGTATATGCTCCACCCTTAGCTTTAAAAGCCTGATATTCACCATCTATCGCTTCATCCATACGCCTGCGAAGAAAACCCTCCGTGTCTCTTGCCAGCAAAGGATCCCAATAAGAACCCCAAATTACTTTTATAACATTCCAACCTGCTCCCCTGAATTCTCCTTCAAGTTCCTGTATAATTTTCCCGTTACCTCGTACAGGCCCGTCGAGCCTCTGCAAATTGCAGTTAATTACAAAAATAAGATTGTCCAGATTTTCACGCGATGCCAGACCAATTGCTCCCAGAGATTGTGGCTCATCTGCTTCACCATCACCTAAAAATGCCCAGACCTTGCGACCGGTAGTATCTGCCAAACCGCGATTCTGCATGTATTTTAGGAATCGAGCCTGATAAATAGCCATTATTGGCCCCAGTCCCATTGATACAGTCGGGAATTGCCAAAATTCGCTCATCAGCCATGGATGCGGATATGAAGAAACTCCTTTGCCTTCAGATTCACTGCGGAAATTATCTAATTGTTCTTTTGTAAGTCTTCCTTCTAAAAATGCACGTGCATAAATACCAGGAGCAGAATGTCCCTGAATGAATACCAGGTCTCCATCATGGTCTTTACTGGGGGCATGCCAGAAGTGGTTGAAACCTACATCATACAGTGTTGCGGATGATGCATAACTTGCGATATGTCCACCTAAATCAGAATCATCCTTGTTGGCACGCATTACCATTACTACCGCATTCCAGCGGATAATTGAACGTATCTTTGATTCCAGTTCCTGATTGCCTTTTGAACGTACTTCAAGTTCCGGTGGAATCGTATTCAAGTAAGGGGTGTTTGCAGAATACGGACTGCCTGCTCCTGATAAAACTGACTGGTCAGCCAGCTGTCGTAAAATATATTGAGCTCTTTCATGACCGTCCCTTTCGATTACAGCTTCCATCGCTTCGACCCATTCCTGGGTCTCCTGTGGGTCAAGATCATTTTTGTTTATTGAGTTCATGTATGCATCTTTGAAATTTTACATAGATCAGCGTACGTAGTTGTGAGGAATGATTTTAGGAAAATGAATGAAGAAGAACTTATAGTTTTTGAAAAACTGCTTTGATTATTTTTTGCTGATGTTTTCAATATTAACAGGTTTTTTATCTAAAGCTGGCCTTTTGCTCATGCTTTCCAACATGTCAGAATATACAGACATATCTCTTCTGTCAGTTGTATATTCCCTTGCAGTTTTAATTGAAATTTTCTTGGCATCACGGCTTGCCTGCTCAGAATACAATGTTTCAGGCTTCACAGGGCCTGTAGCAACCGCACGGGTTTTGGATATTTTCATAGCGTCACGCCCAACATCTTCTGCAAATATAATTCCTGGCTTTGCCGGTCCGGTAATGCGGGCCCTCGTTCTAGTCATTTTCAGCGCATCTCGACTGTGACTTTCTGCATAGAGATAATCAGGTTTGACTGGACCCGTGATTCTTGCCCTGTATTTTGACATTTTTAAAGCTTCGCGGCTGATTTTTTTTGATTCCTCATAATCCGGGAGTTTAGTGTATGAAGACTGAACAGGATTTTTTACAAACCACCTGTTCTTTTTAAACATCTCTAATGTAACCAGCCCAGATTCAACCATTTTTTGTGAGGCAGCAGCGGACTTTCCTTTTTTGCTTTGTAAAGCAGATTTATTTATTAAATAACTTTTTATCTTGAGTCCACTTTCTTTCTGGGCATTTTCATATGCTTTTCTTTTCCTTGCCTGTAATGTTGTTCCGCTCTTGACATAATTTTGAATCTCTCTTCCCTGACTTTCTGCTGTCAGTTCATGCGGGAAAATAATGATGTTTGGAACAAATAACAGAATAAGCATGAATTTTTTCAGAGACTTTACAAAAATATTCAAATTTTTTGTAAAGCACTCTGCAGCAGCATTTTTTTTGTAAAAACTACTGTTTAATCTGGCTTTCAACATTCTATTTGATCCTCTCAAACATTAACTGGAGATGCAATCTTATATTTGTTAAGTTCACATAGCATAATAAATGTGATACTCTCTCTTAAAATCCTCAAAAATACAGATCCTGACTTTTTTCAAGAGAAGCTAACGACGCTTTATAAAGGACAATGCAATCACAAGGTCCGGACAAAGAAAATAATTCAGAAGAAATTTATCAGCACATGATCGAGGAGGTATTTGATGTCTCTGAAGTCGAAAAAACTCGTACAACAAAAAATTTTCTTGGTGCCGGATTCTCAAATCAAATCCTGCAAGACACTGAATCCATAGACAATCTTTTGTCCCAGAGACTGATAAATACACTGACAGCTCAATTACAGTCCGTACTTCCTGGAGCATTCCGAATTACTACTAATCCTGAACAATGCCTTTCTTGTGCCAATTTACAAAGTTGGTCACCAGGAAGATCCTATTATTCATTGTTTGAAATGAAACATACCAAGTCAGTTTGGATACTGCATTTTAGCAGATCTGTTGGAGAAGGCCTGGCTTCCTTGGTCCACCAAAGAAATGCTCCTGATAAAAGCAACGTTTTTATTGGTTTGCGAGAAGCAGACTCATTGATTTATCTTGAGATAGGAGAATTACTACGAGGTGTTTTTAACAGCATAATTGAACTCTGGCCTGAAAGTGAAAAACTTAAAGTTTCACGTTGCCGTCACATTCTACAGCTTGTTTTTCTGAATGATTCGATTCAGGAAGATGAGTATGTAATTATCCCTTTTCAGCTGGATAACAGGGAGTGTTCAGGAGAATTCCATCTGGTTTTTCCTCAAAGACATCTTTTAAGCATATAGATTTAAAGTATTAAAGTTTAAGAGATGAAATTTGGGAATTTTTAATTATTAGTTGCCTTAAAAGGATTTGCAACCGTCACCCTATAAAAAACAGAATGGCGCATCCTGAACTCAGCGGCATTATTGTATACCCGGTAAAATCAGCCAGTGAAATTTCTTTGAAAAATTCAAATCTGGAACAAAGAGGGCTGGCTCATGACAGGCGCTGGATGGTTGTTGATGATTCCGCACAATTCATCACACAACGAACCAGCCCTGAAATGGCATTGCTTAAGACAGAAATTGTTGACCGTACACTCAGACTTAATGCGCCAGGTATGGCAGAATTACAACTGCCTTTATTTCAAACAGAAGGAATACCGCAAATGGTTGAAATCTGGGGAGACCGGTGCGAGGCATTAGCGGCAGATAAACAAGCAGAAAGCTGGATAAGTGATTATTTGGGGAAAAGATGCAACTTTGTTTTTATGCCGGATCACAGCAATCGCCAGGTAGATCAAGACTATGCAATTGGAAGAAATCAGGTAGCTTTTTCTGATGGTTTTCCTTTGCTTCTGATTTCCGAATCTTCTTTATGCGACCTCAACAGCAGAGTTCCTGCAGAAATTACGATGAAACGTTTTCGTCCTAACCTGGTTGTAAACAATACAGACCCCTACCAGGAAGACAACTGGAAAGCAATTAGAATTGGTGACTGTGAATTGCAAATAGTAAAACCCTGTTCCAGGTGTGTGCTAACGACTGTTGATCCTGAAACTGGCGAATTCTCCGGTAGGGAGCCCTTGAAAACGCTTGCAAAATACAGAAAATTTAATGGAAAAGTAGTTTTTGGTCAGAATTTAATCCCGCGTTCTGTAGGAAAACTTGAGGTTGGCATGAAAGTAGAGATACTGAAGTGAACAAATAAACACTTAAATATTTTTTATTAAAGCTGATAATTTAACAATATTTCTGACTTGTTTGATCTAAGCTGTTTTTTTAGCATTAAATGTTGTTTATATACCAAAGTTGTGTTACTCTCAAAAACGTAATCGCAAATACATATGAACATAGATTTTCTTAATCAATTCCGCAGGAGGTTTTATGCGTCTCATTAAGCTCATCGTATCCTTTCTTTTCATCTCGGCCCTTATGCTGCAGCCAGTACTGGCAAAAAAAATTCCTTTGGGAATGCTGGTTGAAATCAAGGGAAAAATCGAATACAGCAAAAACGGCAAGCGCTGGAAAAAAGTACGTCGAAACAAATTTGTTTATAAAGATTATCTTGTAAAGGTAAGTGCAGACAGTTCGGTTAAATATATGAACCAGGAAACTAGCGAAACTACCCAGCTTACAGCCAATTCCAAGGTCAAGGTAACTCCGGAGGGCCTGCAAGCCCTGGAAGGAAGCCTTGGGGAAACTGATGCCGGAGGGGGATTGCTGGCTGGATTGTCCAAACAGTTTAAAAAGACTCAGAAATATACAACTGTAAGACGTTCGGTTCAAAAAGAAGGTATACACCTAAAACTGGCCACTAACACAGTTTCAGAAGAATTTTCCGAATTGGCCTGGGAAACTGCTGGGGCGGAATATGCTTACCGGCTGCACCTCGGTAAACAGGATCGAAAAACTAAAGAATGGACAGATTCAGCTGTATATGATGTTCCTGCTACATCAGAAGAAATTGTCCGTACAAAAATTAAACCCATCAGTAAAAAACAGAAATATTTTGTTGAAGTACTGGATGGAAGCGGAGGAGTGGCTTTCACATCTGAGCCTGCAAACCTGAAAGTTATGTCAGGAAAAAAACTGGCTAAGTTCAACAAACAAAAAGTTGAAATTCAACAATTGGATGAAAGCGGTTTCCTTTACGCAGGTCTGCTGAAAGATAACGGACTGTTGGTGCCTGCACTAGATAAATATCATCAATTCTTTACTGAAAATTCAGATGATGAGGATATTAATGAACTCCGCCCATTCATCATTGAAGTCTATTCAAAATTGCGCCTGGCAAAACTTAAATCTGCAGAATTGAAGAAGTATGAGTCTGCCGAGTAATAAGAACCATCATTTATGGAGACGGGAAACCGTCTCCTTACCATCCTAGAGCAATTCTTCAGGAAGTATGTCCTTGGCTTCCGGGAATCTGATTGTCCATTTTTCAACCGAATTTGCAAATTTTTCAGCCTGTTCAGGAGCTGAAGCGGTAAATTTTTCAGGATCATTAAGAACTG
>CAJXDX010000055.1 GCA_913052275.1 uncultured Pseudomonadota bacterium
ATTTAGCTGATTCTTCACCAAATTATTTGAACTGAAACCAAAAATTTAGGTTTCCAGCCAAAGCATTTTGAAATAACGACCAGACCATTTATAAAATCCTTTACACAATTCCCAAAAATTAGTCGAAGCCGATCCTAATCAGCAACTAAAACTGAAGAAAATAAATAATCCATGAATAAAACTGCAAAAACTTTCCTGTTCAAATTTCTCTTGTTGCCAATAATCATTTCTATCGATTATTCCCCTTCATATGGTCAAAAATCATCTACATTTCATCCAAACCCTGTTTTAGGTTTTGTAGACGGGAATCAGGTAACATTTGAAGATGTGCGAAACAAAAAAACGAATGACCTCAGCCTGCAGCTTTATCAGCAATTGAGTGTCAGATTGATGGAGTATTCAATTAAAAAACTTGCAGCAAAGCATTCGGAAATTAACCTGACACCCGAAAAAAAAGTAACTCTCAAAGAAATCGTTGCTTTTTTTGAACAAAATAACCTCCAGGAACGAGGAACACTTGAACAGCTCCGCCCCCAGATAAAGCAGTTTCTGCAGCAGCAAATCCGCAATCAGCACTTGTTAAACCAGTACTCACTGGCCTTGGAAAAAGGTTGGGTAGTTTCTCATCTGGAACCTCCTTCTGAATTTATGCTCGTAGGAAATATAAAAACGGGCTATCTCAGAGGCAACAAGAAAGCACCCGTTATCCTGCTCGAATTTTCTGACTATCAATGTCCCTTTTGCGGTCGGGTACAGCCCACAATCAGCAGGCTCATCAATAATTACAAAGACAGGGTAGCTTTTGGCTATAGGCATTTTCCGCTGTCTTTTCATAAAGAAGCTGATGAAGCGGCCATTGCTGCTGAGTGTGCTCGGGAACAAGACAAATTCCTTGAATTGCATCTTCTGTTATATTCACGTCAAAAAGCACAGACATCAGATGATCTGAAAAAATATGCACGAGAAATAAAAGTAAAGTCTCCTGAAAAATTTGACAAATGTCTGGACAGCGAAAAATTTCGCGGACTGGTCCAGCAGGATTTTAGCGACGGGTCAAAGCTGGGTATTACAGGAACACCAGGTTTTTTGGTTGGAGCATTCAACCCAAAGACCGGAGAAATAAAGGGTGAAGTACTCTCTGGTGCTCAACCATACAATGTATTTAAGAAAACACTGGACAAATACTTGAGCCGGCAATAAAACTTATGAGCCAATCCTATCTCCGCCAAGCACTGGAGAATATTGAGTGCCCTCGTATTCTGGTTATTGGCGATCTAATGCTGGACCATTATTCATGGGGAGAAGTGGATCGTATTTCTCCAGAAGCTCCTATTCCTGTTATGAGAGTGCTGAGAGAAGATCAACGATTGGGAGGAGCAGGGAATGTGGTGATGAACTTGGTTACTTTGGGTGCAGAGGTTTCTGTCTGCGGAGTTACAGGTAAAGATGAAACAGGAGAAATCATCAACAAACTGCTTGCAGAAATTGAAGTTGATCGATCCGGAGTTATAGTCTCAGAAAATCATAAAAGCTGCCTCAAGCATCGAATGATAGCAGGACAAACCCATTTGCTCCGCATGGACATAGACCCTGACCCCAACACAGATTTAACTCAAAATCAACTGATTGAATATCTGCAAGAGAAAGTCCCTAACTGTGATGCGGCAATAGTTTCTGACTATGGAAAGGGACTGCTAAGCTCCTCTGTTCTTAAGGAACTTGCTTCATGCGGGAAAAAACACGGAATACCCATTATAGGTGATCCCAAACGTACTACAAATTACAGCATATATCAGGACTTTACCCTCATAAAACCTAACCGCAAGGAAACTGAAGCAGCAGTTGGGTTTGCTCTCAGCAATCGAAATGACATTCTTCGGGCTGCAGAAAAACTTAAAGATGAAGTTAGTCTGGATTATCTGGTGATCAGTCTTGATCAGGATGGTTTGTTGCTTTTTCAAAGCCCTGATGATTATCAATTTTTTGAAGCTGAAACAAAAGAAGTTTTTGATGTCGTGGGAGCAGGCGATACGGTCAGCAGTGTACTGGCTTTTATGATTGCAGGTAAAGCAAGTATTGAGCATGCGGCTTACTGGGCACAACTTGCAGCCAGCATGGAGATTCAGCATGTAGGGGTTGTTTCATTTACAAAAAATGAACTGCTACAGCGCTTTGATTTTGGAGAATCATCCACGAAAATCATGACACTAGAACAACTTTGCCGAAACTTGCCAAGTGAATTGCCTGTTGTATTTACAAATGGCTTTTTTGACAATATCTCAGCAGGACACTTGAAGTTCCTGGATCAATTGAAGACCCTGAAAGGGTTTAATGTGGTTGGAATCAACAGCGACAATAGTATTGATGAACAAAAAGGGGCGCTTCCATTACTTAATGAGCGTGAACGTGCATTGTTGCTGTCAGCTGTAGAAGCAGTAGACAGAGTAGTGATTTTCAATGAGCTTGATGCCGGTTCCATGATCAGGCGTATTCGTCCCCAGATAGTAGTTAAGGGGAAGCGTTTCCTCAACAAACAGCTGCCTGAAAAAAAAGCCATTGAGGAAACCGGTGCCAAACTTGAATTTTTTCTTGAATATTAATATCTGCTGATATTATATCTTTACCTTCATTTTTCCTCAAAATTTTGAGTTAAATAAAAAACTGAAATCAACAATCTTTAATTAAATTATAAGAGCAATGAGTGTAAACATTTCTGATGTATTGGACATCGTCAGTCGCCAGAACCAATGGAGAGGTAGAGAGGCGATCAACCTGATTGCGAGCGAAAATGTGCAGTCTGATGCAGTCAAACAGGCCGAGATTAACGATTTTATGGGACGATACGCAGAAGGACATCCCAACACAGATCAAAAAGACAGGCGATATTATGAAGGCACCCGCTATATAGACCAAATAGAGAGCATGGCTGTTAGCGAAATGATCAAGCTGGCAAAGTGTCTTCAAGCCGATGTGCGTCCGGTCAGCGGAAACGCGGCAAACACTGCGGTCGCTTTAGGAATATTACGCGGGAATGACACAGTAATTGTGAACTCAATTGAGAATGGAGGGCATATCAGTCATAACCCAATCGGAGTTGTAGGACGAAGAATTCAAGTCCGTGGTAAAGTACTCACACCAGGACGTGAAAATTCTATCAATCTGCATTACTGGCCAACCACCGAAGACGGATATCATCTGGACACACCAAGATGTTTGGATTTGCTGGAACAAACTTCTCCTAACATGGTTATTTTGGGCAAAAGCCTGTTTCTTTTTCCTGAACCTGTTAAAGAAATTGCTGAAGTATGCCGTGCTAAAAATATCCCCATACTTTATGACGGTGCTCATGTGCTGGGACTAATAACAGGCGGACAGTTCCAGGATCCGTTTAAAGAAGGTGCACACTTTATCAATGCCAGTACTCACAAAACCTTTCCGGGACCACAACGCGGTGTTATTTTAGGAAACATGAGCAGCGAACAGGAAATGAAATGGTGGAACAGCGTGGACAGAGGTGTGATGCCCGGCTCTTCAAGCAGTCACCATTTACATACTCTGCCGGGGATGTTGATCGCAATCAGGGAAATGGCTGAATATGGACATCAATATGCTTCGCAAACAGTTGCTAATGCCAAAGCATTCGGTCAGGCTCTTACAGATGAAGGTGTTAATGTGGAAGCAGAAGAGTTTGGTTTTACGGAAAGTCACCAGTTGGCACTGAACGTTACCAATTTTGGAGATGCAAAAGCAATTGCCCGCTCCCTTGCAGAGCAGAACAACATCATCACCAATTATAACCTTCTTCCCGGAGATAAAGACCCGAACAATCCTTCCGGTTTAAGAATTGGTGTACAGGAGATGACACGCTATGGCATGAAAGAAGCTGACATGCAGGAACTTGCAGCCCTCATGAAGGCAGGAATGGAAGGAAAAGTTGTAAAAGACGAGGTCGTGCTATTACGCAGTCGATTCACTGAAGTAAACTATGCCTGATCCATTCAAAAGCAGCAGTGTTTTACCAGACTTACTGCAAAGAGAATAATATACATTTTCAGTCAGGCGTTTTTACCGGACTTTCTCCCATGTGTTGATTTCTTCTTCCGCCAGATAAAGTTCAATGGAGTTCCTTCAAAACCAAAATGATGGCGAAACTGGTTTGCAATATATCGCTCGTAGGCAAAATTGGTTTTGTCAGGATTGTTGGTCATGAAAACAAACGTCGGCGGTGCAACACTGACCTGATTACCGTAGAAAACTTTAGTTGGACGACCTGATTTAGAAGGTGGTGGATGTTGATTAACAATGATCTGCAGCATAGTATTCAGATCTGAAGTCTGTATACGCCGAACATATTGTTTGTGCACTTGAAAAATGAGATCAAAAATCTGATGCACTCGCTGCCCGCTCTTGGCACTTACAAAAATAAGCGGCGCAAAACTGATAAAGTTCAATCTGTGCAGAACCTCATTTTCAACTTCCTTTCTGCTTTTGCCTTCCTTTTTTGCCAGGTCCCATTTATTCAGAACGATAATCAATGACTTCCTGCGCTCATTCACATAACCGGCAATTTTCAAAACCTGTTCGGTGATTCCTTCCTCAGCATCAATTATCAGAAGGGCTACGTCTGAACGTTCAATTGACCTGAGTGCGGATACGATGCTGAAGGTTTCTATTTTCTGGCTGACTTTACCTCGCCTTCGTATTCCTGCGGTGTCTACCAGAAGAATCTCCTGTCCTTGGTAAACACAAAGACTGTCTACCGGATCTCTTGTCGTACCGGAAACAGGATCAACAATCATTCGTTCCTTGCGGAGCAGGGCGTTTACAATTGATGATTTGCCTGCGTTAGGTTTTCCGACAACCGCAACCGCTACAGGAGTTTCCGGATTATTCAGCTCCTTTTCGGAATCTAGATTTTTCTGTTGAAGGGGAACTTGTTGATTTACTTCCTGAAGCAGGCCTTCAATTCCACGATTATGCTCGGAAGAAACAGGAAATATTTTCTCAATGCCAAGCTGGTGAAACTCCAGGCTTTCATTTTCGAGACGTTGATTATCTGCTTTATTGACCACTACAAACAGCGGTCTTTCAGCTTCAACTAATGTGCGGTATATTTCTTCATCTTCAGGAGTCCAGCCTTCCTGGGCATTCACAACAAAAAAAACACAATCTGCTTCTTCAACAGCAAGTTGTGCCTGCTTTGCCATTTTCTGTATAAGTGAGGTTTCCGCAACAGGCTCAAAGCCGCCTGTGTCAACGACAATAAATTCAAAGCCATGATATTGTGCTTTTCCATAATTGCGGTCACGAGTTATCCCGGGTTTTTTCTCAACGAGGGCAGAGCGTCTACCAATGAGGCGGTTGAACAATGTTGATTTTCCAACATTTGGCCTGCCGACAATGGCGGCAATGGAGAGCGGACTGGACATGGATTGCTGCAGAAAATGCTATACATCAAGATTCTTTACTCTGAGCGCGTTTTCCTCAATGAAGTTACGGCGCGGTTCAACGTGGTCTCCCATCAAAATTGTAAAGATTCCGTCTGATTCTACTATATCTTCAATGGTTACCTTTTTAAGTGCCCTGACCTCAGGATTAAGTGTTGTTTCCCATAACTGTTCCGGATTCATTTCACCCAATCCTTTGTAGCGCTGGATATACATGCCTTTTTTGCCGAAGTTTATCATAAAATCCAGCACTTCAAACCATGATTGAAAAAAATGGCTTTCACCTTCTTTTTCTTCAGTTAAAACCACCCCTTTTTCACCCAATGCAGCTTTAAGTCTCAAATGTTCCTCAAACATCTGAGAGTAATCATAGGCACTCAGGTTTTCCAGCAAATTAAGAGAAAGCTCAATTTGTTGCCCGTTTACCTCGATAAAAACATTGCTACCCTGTTTCTCAGGATCAACAGTAAGTTTATAATCATGATATATATTCTTCAAACCGCTGATGCAGTTTATGATATGCTCTGCTCCTCCTAAATCAATCTCAATTTGGTGCTTAAGCAGCAGATTGATCAGCATGGTCAGGTTTGGGTTATAGCACAATCGATCGTAATGGGTTCTGTAAAGTCTGATCTGGAGTGCGATCTGGAAAAGTTCCTCACCACTGATTGCAGTTCCGTTCTCAGGCTTGAGAATTAATATCTCACTTGAAGATCTAACAAGCCGTTCAGTCAATTCATTTTCATCTCTCACGAAGAAGCTGGAACGCCCTTTTTTCGCCCTGTATAAAGGCGGCTGAGCAATGTAAAGATAACCATTCTCAATGATTTCAGGCATTTGTCTGTAGAAGAAGGTTAGAATCAGGGTCAAAATGTGGCTGCCGTCGACATCCGCGTCAGTCATGATAATGATTTTGTGGTAGCGGATTTTTTCAAGATTAAATTCTTCCTTGCCGATTCCGGTACCCATCGCAGTTATCATGGTCTTTATTTCTTCATTGGTAAGCATCTTGTCAAAGCGGGCCTTTTCTACATTTAAGATTTTACCTTTCAGCGGCAAGATGGCCTGATTTTTTCGATCACGCCCCTGTTTAGCAGATCCTCCAGCGGAATCACCCTCTACCAGAAACAGCTCACTCAGAGAAGGATCTGATTCCTGACAATCTGCAAGTTTTCCTGGAAGTGTGCTGAATTCAAGAACATTTTTTCTTCGTGTAAGTTCCCTTGCTTTTTTCGCAGCAAGTCTTGCCCTTTGCGCATCGATGGCCTTTGCCACAATCTTTTTTGAAACAGAAGGATTTTCTTCAAGATATGCTCCCAAGTATTCCGAAACTAGTGTTTCAACTTTTCCTTTAATTTCAACATTTGTTAATTTGATTTTTTTCTGAGATTCAAACTGTGGTTCAGTCACACGAGCGCTGATCACAGCAGCCATCCCTTCCCGAACATCCTCACCTGAAAAATTTTCTTTGGAATCGTTGGCAATGTTATTTGAGGTCATATAATTATTGAGAGTTCGGGTAAGTGCCCCCTTGAAACCTGTAAGGTGTGTTCCTCCATCTATTGTATTGATAGTATTAACAAAAGAGTATATTCGCTCAGTGTAGCTGTCGTTGTACTGGAAAGCTACTTCAATTTCCACATCTTCTGATTTTCCGGAAAAATAAACCGGATCTTCATGAAGCACATTTTTGTTTTCGTTGATATGCCTGATGAAAGAAGCAATTCCGCCGTCATATTTAAATTCCTGGAATCGTTCACTGCGGTTGTCCCTGATCGAAATCATGATGCCCCTGTTCAAAAAAGCCAATTCTCTTAACCTGTGGGCTAATATTTCGTAATTGAATTCCACGTGATCAAAAATTGTATCGTCAGGCCAGAATGTGATGTTAGTTCCGGTTTTTCTGCTATCCTCAATCTGCTGAAGTGTGCTTGCTGTGTTACCCTTCCTATATTCCTGTTTCCACAAAAATCCTTCGCGGTGAATTTCAGCAATCATCCTGTTCGAGAGAGCATTCACAACAGATGCTCCCACACCATTCAGTCCGCCGGAAACCTTGTAGTTACTGTTATCAAATTTACCTCCGGCATGCAGGCGGGTCAGGATCAATTCTACTGCAGGAATACCCTCTTCTTCGTGGATTCCGACTGGTATCCCCCTGCCGTTATCCTCCACTGAAATACTTCCATCAGAATTGATTATTACATGAATTTCAGTACAGAAACCGGCTAAAGCCTCATCAACGCTGTTATCCACTACTTCAAAGACCAGGTGATGTAGTGCGGTATTATCGACACCTCCAATATACATGCCCGGACGCAAGCGCACTGCTTCCAGGCCCTGCAGCACGGTAATATTAGATTCATCGTAATCTGTGACTTCTACACTTTGATTTTCCTGCATATTGTTCCTTAGAGATACAACTGAAGTATTTTAATTCATTATGAATTCAGACAAGCTGTCCTTTGACAACCTGAAACTGTTTTCCCGGGGAAGATTTTAATGGTTCAGAGGTTGAAGTGATAAAAATCTGATTCTTTAACTGCAAAAAATATTTAAAAACAGACTTAATCACTTCATCATCAAGTTCTGAAAAAAGATCATCGAAAATCAATACTGGTGAAAAACTATATCTATCACATAATAAAAGATTTATTGTCATTATTAAAGACAAATTAGTGATTCTGAACTCGCCTTGTGAGAAATAATCTCTGTCCTTTTTTCCGTCAAGCATCAAGTGATATTCATCACGATGTGGTCCGGTTACAGCAAAACCGTATTGCAAGTCTCGGGTCAAATTTTTTTCAAGCTGCACTAAAAGTTCACTTTCTTGAAAATTATTTGTACTTAAGGATGGTTTATAGACTAATTTCAGCAGTGCATCACGCCCCGAGAGGCCTTTGAAAACGTCGCTTAAATAATTATTAATCAACTCCACAAAATTATTTCGCTGCTTCATTAATTTTACAGCTGAGCGGGCAAGCATGCTATTCCAAAGTGGAAGCTGGTCAGTATTTCCCTGCTTTAAAAGAGCATTTTTTTCAGAGATAATTTTTGAATATTCCTGAAAATTTTTTATATAAATTGAGTCATTGAAAGAAATGATTCGATTGAAAAACTTTCTTCGTTCCTGAGGGACATTCCGAAACAGATTGACATCCTCCGGAGTCAGAGCAAATGCCATGAAGGAAGGAGTGTATTCAGATACTTTCCGGACGAGTGAATTGTCCAGAATTACCTGTCTTCCTTTATTTGAAAGGTTTACCCTGATTTGATGCTGAACATTTTTAGACTCTACCTGAGCCTTAATGACTGCTTCAGCACTTTTCTCCTGAAGCAGGTGGGGGGTTTTTCTTGTGCGGAAGGATTCCAGATTACACAGGTAATACAGTGCTTCAACCAGATTTGTCTTGCCCTGTCCATTTGCACCATAAATCCAGTTTATTTCCGGAGAAAGTTCTGCAATGCACCTGCTGTAATTACGGAAATGTGAGAGCTCCAGGTTTCGGATGATCATACACAATCATTTCCGACATACGGTCTTCATATCATTCTTCAAATGCTTATGGGCATTGAAGCAAAAACCGTATAATTACCATTCAACTCTCAAAGGCATTATGACTGATAAAAAAGATTCATCATCTGGCGATTTGATGATCGTGGGACTCATCGAATTTTTGCATTCCAGTTTCACATTTTTACTCTCTAAAACTGCCAGAACATCTAACAGGTATCTGGAATTAAATCCGATTTGCAAAGGTTCCCCCTCGTATTCAATTTCTATTTCATCAACAACTTCTCCATAGTCCGCCTTCTCGCTTTCGAGCTTCAAAGTTCCCGGTGAGATAATCAGCTTTACAGGCCTCAGTTTTTCCGTACTGATAGATGAAACAATTCTGAGTGAACTTATAAAACTTTCCTTGTCCACAATCATTTCAAGCGTGTTATCCTTGGGAATGATTGGGTCGCAGTTAGGAAATTTACCTTCAATCAGCCTTGTTTTAAATATAATTGCTCCACCCGAAAACTGCATCACACGGTCGTCAAATGTAATATTTACATTTTCCCCAAACAACTCTGCTACTCTGCGTACCTCCGTAAGGGCTTTTCTAGGTACAATTACCTCTTTGTCAGCGTCAAAATTTAGTGAATTAACAGATTTAACTGTTTGCGCCAGTCTATGTCCATCAGTAGAAAGCCAGCGCGTCTGCTGATCACCGGTAGAACGCAGGCAAACCCCCATCAGGTTCCTCCTTGACTCGTTTGTAATTGCGGCAAACAATGTCATATCAATACAGCGTCTCAAATCATCCACAGTAATTGTCATGGACTGTGGAAGTTCTTCAAGCACTGTCTGCGGATATAAACCGACTTCTACTGACGGCAGACGCGTTTCTGAAGTTCCGCAAGTGATATGGATCCACAGCTGCTCTGTGGACCGTATGTGGACATCATCTGCCTGCAGTTCCCTGACAATATCAAATACTTTTTTTGCGTTTACACAGATACTTCCCTGCTCTTTAATTTCTGCTGGTAAAAGTTCAACAAGAGATAGTTCATAGTCCGTTGAAGAAAATTCAACATTACTGTCATTTCCATCAATCGTCCTGATAACAAAATTGGATAGAATTGGTTTAGTTGTACTTTTGTCAACAACAGAATTAATGTTTTGCAGTGTGTTGCTTAATGCGTCTCTTTTTAAAATTATTTCCATATAT
>CAJXDX010000056.1 GCA_913052275.1 uncultured Pseudomonadota bacterium
CTTTTCCAGATCTTCCATTAAAGCCGTAATTTCACTCAAATCGTCCTGAAGAGCGTACAGTGAATCTCGAGCCCGTTTTTCAAGCTCATTAAACTGTTTCCTGTTTTTCAGTGAGATGCCTACTTCAATTAAGGTCTGGGGAGGAATTTCCTGCTCGTTTGAAGATTTATTTTTGCGTTTCTTGTCTGCCGGTAACCCTACATTTGAAAGCCGAATAAGATTTCCCGCCTGGAGCACTCCTCCGCAGGCATATCCGTCAGTTGCATTGATCTGAAGGGTTGAACCGCAAAAGACTTTGGAGTTTATAATGAATTCATCCACTACAGCATGATCAAAGATGCTGGCCTGAGTATCAATCATATTGCCGGCATGAAGAGAACCTCCGCATTGCACGATTGTACCCTTGAGTCCCTGTGCTACTCGTATGTCACCAATAGACCGCAGGCTAGCTTTTCCAACAGAACCTCCGACCTCAATACGAACTGCTTCCACACTGCATCTGTCAGAAATATTTCCGCGAACACTGACTATTCCGTCAAATCGTACTCGACCTACGCTGCCATCTACTTTATCCATATATTTAATCCGTTCAACGGATATGCTGTCATTTCCAAGACAGACAATGCCTTCACTTGCTGCAATGATATGAGTTCCTTCAGGGTTGAATCTGGTGTTACGTCCCGGACGAATGCGGTACTGCTTACCGGAGGTAGCCGTGATAAGCCTGCCGGTAATTGTGTATCCGTCTTCTCCCATCGTTGCCTGTTCCACCCTTACAAGCTCCTGCCCCTCAGTTACTTTCTGCATTACCGGAAGCTCTCTCAGATTTATACTTGATTCCGGAGACGGACGAAACTTTTCCGGAAGAAAAAGCAATTCAGGATGACCATTTTTGCCATGTACAGGGGTTTTGCCGCTCGCCACTATTACAGGTTCAAAATAAATTCTGTCCGTAATAATTTTTTCAATAAATTCCCTGTCAATACCCTGATATACATTTTCTTCCCTGAGTGCACCCAGCACTCGCTCAAGTGTAAGCGGTTCGATTACATCTTTGGGCGGAATAACATTCAGGTAGGCTTTTGACTGATCATCGCTGAGTTCAATCTGCAAAGTAAAATCTGTGGTCTTTACATCTGTCAGGAAATCAAACTCACCGCTTGTGCGATTGTAAATATCAAGCAGTTCTTCTGGAACATAATCCACATCCATCATGTGCAGTTCTGCTTGAATATCGTCCATATCGGCAGTTTCAGCTCCCACCAGCTGCTCAGGTATGCGCAACATAACTTTCCCGTCTGCGACTGATATTTTGTATAATTCTGCCTTGGGCATTTATTAGTTTGGAGTAAGTCCTGAATAACGGTTGGAGATGAGCAACTGACTTAATTCAGAATCTGTTCAATTTCTTTAGGACTCAAAGCTCTGGATTCTCCAGACTGCAAATCACCCAGCATAATCGGGCCAATCTGGAAACGTTTAATTTTCTGCACAGAATAACCGATTTTCTGAAACATTTTTTTTATTTGCCTGTTGGTTCCTTCCCTGAGAAAAAGCTCAAGCCATGTTTTGTCGTTAACAGTATGCAAAATTTTGACTCGAACCCGCTGGTGCCTGCGATCATCAATAACCGGCCCCTTGCGTAAATCTGAGAGTGCCTTGTTTTCCACAATGCCACGCACCTTGACAAAATATCCTTTTGATACCTTGTGTCGGGGATGCATCAGCTGATGTGCCAGATCACCGTCATTGGTGAGCAAGATCAGGCCTTCTGCGTCATAATCAAGTCTGCCTACGGGAAACAGTCTTGCCGATGTTTGAGGGAAAAAGTCATTGATTGTCACTCGTCCCTGGGGATCGTTGAGAGTCGTGATGCAATTTTTAGGCTTGTAGAGTGCATACACCTCTGTTTTTTGCTGCGGAGAAATGATCACTTGCCGGCCTTCCACGCTGAGATGGTCTTTACCGATGAGCATTTTCCGGCCCATCTGCCTCACAATTTCTCCGTTCAGCAAAACTTCGCCGGCCCGGATCAAATCCTCGGCGGCACGTCTTGAAGCAACTCCGGCCTGGGCGATAACTTTTTGAATCCTTACCGGTTCATCACTTTCAGGATTTTTCATCAGCTGGCTTCACCCCCCTTCAAGCAGTGAAGGATCCTGCTGTATTCTTACCAGAGCGTTTTCAGCAGCAAGCTGGCTGGCAAGTTTTTTACTTGCTCCACTTCCCCGGCCATATTCCTTATCCCTGACAAAAACCGCCATGGTGAATTCTTTTTGATGATCCGGGCCTGTTTCATCAACAAGTTCGTATGTGGATGGAAGGCCCGTAAGTTTCTGCACGTGTTCCTGCAGTTCAGATTTATAATCTCGAGTTATATACCCCTTGGCGTTTTCGGGCAAATGAGGCAAAAACAATTTTTGAATTACACGTGCAATTTCTGAAAGACCATGCTTCTCGCGACTGTCGAGATAAATGGCAGCCATAACTGCTTCAAATGTGTCGGAAAGCAGAGAAGTTTTTTCCCGACCTCCGGTCATTTCCTCTCCTCTGCCAAGGAGCAGACAGTCACCCAATTCCAGGGCACGTGCCTGTTTGCAGAGACCTGATTCGCTGACCAGACTTGCCCGAAATTTAGAAAGGCCGCCTTCGTCCAGTTCCGGGAATTCCTGCATAAGCATTTCGCTGATCACCAGATCAAGAACTGCATCACCCAGGAATTCAATTCTTTCGTTGTTGCCGAAATTCTCCTCTGATTCCGGGGGAAGGTAAGATTTGTGTGTCAATGCCTGGCGCAGGATGTTCGGATTTTCAAACTGGTAATCCAGAAGCTTGCAGAGATGTATCCATTTTTGCTTCATTATTCTATCTTATCCTGCGTTTACACCAGACCCTGATAGTGTTTGGACTGTAAAATCCCAAGCTGAAATAGTGTGCCATTCCATCAGTCACAGTCTGCTCAATTACTACCAGTGAGGCTCCGCTGGGACAGGCAGAACGAACTTTTGCCGGTCCCCCGATTTGCCTGTCTGTGAAAGGCATGCTGATGCTGTATATTTCTCCATCGTGCTTTTCACGAAGCATGTCTGTATCATGAAAAACACGTATTGTGTAACAGCCCGTTATGAAAAGAGTCACCAGTGTGATAACCAGCATTACCGTCCATGGTCTGTAATGTGTGCTGAGTATTGTGTTGATCATTTGACTAATCTGCTAAAAGGTGCTGGACTTATCTGAGTGTGAGAATGGTCTTAAGAGGAAAAACAGGTTGCCATTCTTAATTTATGAACAGTAAAAAAATCTTAAAAAATTAACGACTTCAGTTTAGCTAATTTCTAACCCCGATGACAAGTTTTATCGATACTCACTGCCACCTGGACAAACTGGATTCAACCCCCGAAGAAGCGGTAAAACAAGCAATACAGGAAGGAGTGAAAACAATGGTTACCATTTCTGTTGATGAAGAATCCTTTGATTTTGTTTCCAATGCTGTTATGCAGTTTAAGGATGTGTACGGGACTATAGGTGTACACCCGCATGATGCTTCAGAATTCAGGCCATCTTTGGAGCAGAGCATCCGTAAACTGGCCCGGGAACAGGATAAGCTGATTGCAATAGGAGAAACAGGACTTGATTATCATTACATGAACAGTTCAACAGAGAATCAGCAGTTTGCTTTCCGCAAACAGCTTCAGATTGCTGTTGAGCTCAATCTTCCTGTTGTTCTGCACAGCAGAGAAGCAGAAGCTGATACTATCAGCATCCTGAAGGAAATTCCTGTACCTGCACTAGGTGTGGCTCACAGTTTTACCAGTTCACTCAAGATGGCCAAAACCCTGCTGGATATGGGATGGTATCTTGGGATTAATGGAATTGTAACTTTCAAAAAAGCCGAAGATCTCAGGGAAGTAGTGCGCTGGCTTCCCTTGGACAGATTGCTGCTGGAAACAGACTCTCCTTTCCTTGCCCCCGTTCCCTTTAGAGGGAAACCAAACAAGCCCGCCCACATACCTGTAATCGCTTCTTTTATCGCTGAGCTTCGGAAAATTCCAATTGAACATTTAGCAGAAAAAACTTCACAAAATGCACACAGATTGTTTAGCATCTGAATATTCAATCCCTGCCCTATCTTCCTGACAGTCCCAAGACATTTAACCTGCTCAAAAAAATATAGTAAAAACCTCAGGTAATGGCCTGGGTTGCATCATGGTTTTTTAGCCATGATACAAAAATTCTTTCTGAAAAAAAGACTTAAATACTTAACTGCACAATTAAGCTGCCAGGAAATTCCGACTGATAAAACCTCTTTTTCACTAAAAAATTCAGTGAAGCTGTTTGTATTTTCACGGTTATTGCTAATCAAAAACGTGTTGCAAAAAATGTTAATTTTTACTGGGGAGGTCTAACGATCCTCTCTATTTGAATTCTGGAGAAAACTATTTATGGAACAGGGAACTCTAGTTGGAACTATCTTGGCATGGGTGCTGTTGTTCGTTGCAATGTGTTTTGACTTTAATACTTTTCAGGTGAACGCCGGCAACCTAGGATATTTTGTAGATGCTCCATCATTGATGATTGTTTTTGGGGGAACTATTGCTTCTACTTTCATTTCGCATACGATGGGGGATGCAAAAGGTTTTTTGGGAATAATTGGTAAATCGTGGAAGGCCAATCCAGTACAGTTAGTTGAGACACTGACTCTAATTGTCGACGTTTCCAAAATTGCGCGTAAAAATATCCTGGCCATTGAAGACGCACTGCCCAGCATTGAAAATCTTTTCCTGCGGGGTGGACTAAGACTGGTTGTGGACCGTGCTGACCGTGAAGCACTCGTAGAAATGATGGCACACGAAGTAAAATATACTATGGCAGGAAAAGATAATGAGATTGCGGTGGTAGGAACAATGGCTTCACTCTGTCCTGCATGGGGGATGCTTGGAACGCTGGTTGGACTTGTACTGCTACTGCAGAATCTTGATGATCCTTCGGCTATTGGTCCAGCAATGGCTGTGGCTCTTATTACTACTTTTTATGGATCTCTATTTGCGAATACGATTTTTTCTCCTGCCAAGAAGAAACTTGAAGGATATAAGGCTGAGGAAAAAGTTTTAATGGAAATGATTCGTGATGGAGTGCTGTACATTGAGGGTGGACAGCGTCCGGATTTTATTGAAAACGATCTGATGAATTATCTGCCGCCACCTCAAAAAACTATGTATGAATCACTCAAGTTTGAAGGCGGTGGAGGTGGCGCTACTGCTGAAGCAGCTTAATGATCTTGATATGAAAAGAAAGTATCATGGGTCAGCTGATTGATGAGGAAGAATGCGAAGTCTGTGTTCCTTTTGACCAGGAATGGATATTTACCTATGGTGATCTTGTAACGCTTCTGCTCTGCTTCTTTATTCTGCTCTTTTCAATGTGCAGGACTGATGTAGAAAAAAGCAAGCAGATTTCAGAAAGTCTGAAGAGCATGCCGCCCGGAAGTCCATTCATCTTCAGTGGACAAAGTTCAAATCTGGACAAAGCATCAAAAGAACTGCAGCAGTTGGAAATGCCGGATGATGTTAAAGTTAATGCCTCAAAATCAGGAGTTGAGGTTTCATTCAGCAAAACAGTTGCTTTTGATCAGGGATCAATTGAATTGAAAGATAAAGCAATTAAGGCCTTGAATAAAATGATGCCCATTATCGGTCAGCTGCAAAACAACATCGAAATATCCGGACACACCGATGAGTCAGACTCAAACCAAAAGTATCCATCTAACTGGGAACTTTCTGTAGCTCGTGCAAGTGTGATCGCGGCTTTTCTGGAATCAAAACTTATCCCTATCAAGCGTATGCAGGTTGCAGGATATGGAGATACCCGCCCAAGGTTTTTCCCGGATACGGCTTATAAACGCAATTTGAACCGTCGTGTACAGATACTGCTCCTGCCTGAAGATAAGGACCGTTGAACATTAAAACAACACTGGATGATCCCCAGGAAGGAATTAATTTCCTTTAACTGATCACCTGCTGGCAGAGAGTAAAGCAGAAACTTTCAATTTTTAATCTTAAAAAGCAAAGAACTGAATGGGACAACTCATTGATGAAGAAGATTGTGAAGTTTGTGTTCCCTTCGACCAGGAATGGATTTTTACTTACGGTGATCTGGTAACCCTCCTGCTTTGCTTTTTTATTTTACTTTTTTCAACATGTAAATACGAAACAATGAAGTTTAAAAGCCTGGCTGCCAGTTTTAAGCCGCTGCCTGCAGGAACACCGTTTATGAATGAGGGCAAAGATTCGGTAGTTGAACAAATAGCTCAGCAGCTGGAAGAAAGCGAGCTTGGAGATGATGCAAATATCGGTGTTGAAGAAAAAGGCGTGGTTGTTTCATTTAAGGCAAGCGCATATTTTAAACCGGATTCTGCCGAGCTGAGTCCTAAGGCAATCAAAGAATTGAAACGTTTCTCCAACCTGGTTTTTCTGCTGCCGAATAATATACAAATTGAAGGTCATACAGAAAAAAAACCTGCAAAGAACTGGGATTCAACCTGGGAACTGGGCGGTGCTCGTGCTTCCAGGGTTGCCCGTTTCTTTATTGAAAACGGGCTAGATCCCACAAAAATTACTGTAAAGAGCTTTGGCTCAACCCGTCCCCGATTCCTTGAAACCTCACCAACTCAAAGAAGTCTTAACAACCGGGTGGAAGTTATTGTGCTGCCTGAATAACTGTTCCTGATCAGTCCAGTCTGCGTCCATACACGATTGATTCCCGAAATTCGTAATTTTTACGTTTTTCTTCAGGAAGTTCTTCCGGACTTATTTGTTCGAATCCGCATTGTGTAAAAATATGCGAGACTGCTGTACTTAAAGCAAAAACCAGTTTAATGTCCCCGGAGCGCAACTCCTTGACAGCTTCCCTGACCAGCTCACTTCCAATACCCTGATTCCGGTACGATTTGTCTACTGCCAAACTGGCAATTTCTGCTGCTGAGCCATCACCATATTGAATAATTTCGCAGCAACCCACTACATCCTCATCCACACAATACACCAGGTAGTTGTCAATTTGACGCTCAATGTATTCAGGCGTACGTGAGACTATTGCAGAATGCTGTGCTGGACTGCTGAGGATTTCCATGATTGACTGTAAATCATTCAACCTTGCAGGACGTATTCGTTTGTATGAACTGTTAGTTATCATAACTCCCGCGCCTTTTGGAGTAAGCAGTTCCGCAAGCAATACTCCCTCAATACTTCCGTCCAGCAAATGACAACGTTCAACTCCCCGTACACAGGCTTCAGTCATGGCAGTTAATTGTATTTTCTGCACTAATGGCAAATCAGGCTCCTTTTTCAACCACTGAGAAATACTGTCTGTGGTTATTTCAGAAGAATCAGCATTACCAAAATTCGGTAATGGTAAAGTATCAAGCACAATCAGCTTTTTTGCACGCAGCCTCGTTGCCACTTCAAAGGCTACCTGAATTGGGTCCAGAATCCATAGGCGCCCCTTTTCTCCAAGTGAAAAAGGTGGTATAATTGCAAGCTTCGAGTCAGCAGCAGCCTGTCTCAGAGTTTCAAGGTCAATCCCGCAAACACTGCCGGTAAAGTGGGAATCATTATTACCTGAAAAGTTTTTTTTCTCTGCTAATAAAAAATGTCCGGTAAAAGGTTGAAGTTGACGAGCACAGCTCCTGAGTCTTGACAGCAGCTTCCAGTTAGCCGAAGAGACTGCCTGTTCAATAAACGGCATATTTGTTTCTTCAGCAACAAAAATTCCATCTTCTGTATGATAATCAAGTCCTTGACTGGCATAGAGATTCCGAATCTGCAATTCTGCACCATGGACTAATACTATCCTAATGCCAACTTGTTGAAGGAGTGCTAAATCTTCTATTACCCTGGAATTTTGAACCTCAATTAATTCTCCACTGAGGTAAATAACAAAAGTTTGCTGATCAAATTCTTCCAGGTAAGGTAGAGCAGAACGCAGATTGTGGATAAAACCAGATAATTCCGGGTCAAGTGAATGCTTAGACATGAGTAATTTTGACAATATAATTCAAGCTGAAAAAAGCAGGGATAACAAAGACTCTGTTGTTTTATCTATCGTTATTCCAAGCTACAACAGCGCAAAGCTGCTTTCAAGATGCATCAGTGCCCTGGAAAATCAATCTGCAAAAAAATCATTTTTTGAGATAACTGTGGCAGATGACGGCTCCACAGATGAAACCGTGGAAATGCTGGAAAAGTTTCAGGTCAGGACAGAGCTCAAACTGCAATGGACCACTATAAAAAATTCCGGACCGGCAAACGCAAGAAACGCCGGAGTAGCAATCTCGACCGGACCATGGATTGGTTTTCTTGATGCCGATGTCATTCCACATCCGGACTGGGTGGAAACCGCACTCGAATTAATCAGGAATAATCCGAAAGCCGGCGCATTTGAGGGACGCACCGAAGTCACTAGGCGAGGCCGTGCCACACCATTTACACATCAAACGGAAAATACTGTCGGCGGGCGCTACCCCACCTGCAATTTAGTTGTTCGCAAAAACTTAGCCCATTTTCATCAGGCCTATAAAATTCCTTTCAGGGAAGACACAGATTTGGCTTTCAGCATATTGGAATCAGGATATCCAATCATCTTTGCCTCTGAACTTGCGGTGGAGCACCCGCCTCTCGCATCAAGTTATTCCCGTCCATTTATCCTGGCACGACGCTATTATTATGACGGTCTGCTTGCACGCAGATTCCCTTCACGCTATCACAATGAACTGGACGCGCATAAGATTCTTGGTCTGAAAATTCCCCATTTGAAGAGAAAATTATACGCTATCTTTATGCTTTCACAAATTATTTTTCTTACAGGAATTCTTGCTGGTTTTTCAGGAAGTGAAAATATGCTGACTGGAGGTTCATACCTTATAATATTTGCTGCAACAGCAGCAGGCGGACTTCGCTATGCGAATTTGAAAGAAATGTCATTAAAAGACTGGCTAGTGTATATTTCCCAGCTGCAGCTGCTCCCCTGGGTGATGAGCTATTCACTTTTTCGCGGATGGCTTGATTTCCGCCATGAACCGGAATTCTCAGCTGTCTGATCAGAGTTTTGCCAGATTGAATATTTGACAATTTTTAACAAGCAATTCAAAATAAATAATAAAGTTTACATTGTTGACTGATCGCAAAAGTTAAACGAAACTTTTTTTAAATTGTTGACAGGATAACTGACGCAAAATTTTGTCCCTCAGAGAAAATTATATTGTATGAAATCATTAAACTGCATAATTAAAAGTTTATAACTATGTTCGTGACTTATAAACTTTCTGAGAAATCACTAAACAAACTCCAGAAAAAAGGAATCAGCGAAGCTGCTTTGAATGATCTTGCTGAAATGGAGAACCTGGTTTTCTCAAGTCAGGAGACCTTCCTTGGCAGGGTCAGTAAACTTTCTCAGGCAAAAGAGATAATGGAAAAAGAGGATGATCTTCTGAAAGCGGCAAAGGGATTTATGCGTTTAGACCTTTTGATTCCTAACAGAACAATAAGAGAATGGACAGAAGCATTGATATTCGCGGTTGTAGTGGCAACAATTGTAAGAACGTATTTTTTCGCACCCTTCCAAATTCCATCAGGTTCGATGCTGCCCACGATACAGATTGGAGATCACATATTTGCAAGCATGTATACCTATGGTTCGCCAATTCCATTTACAGACATCAAGCTTTTTAAAAAGCCTGTTAAACGAGGAGATATTGTTATTTTTCCCTATCCTCAGGACCCTTCAATTGATTACATAAAACGAGCCGTCGGTCTTCCCGGAGAAACTCTGGAAATTCGCAACGACCAGGTTTTCATTAATGGAGAACCGCTTGACGAACCTTACGCGTATTTTGAACCAAATGAGAGAAAATCTCGTCAGGCACAGGGATTAACTGCGGCGCCATCTAGCCGTTACGGACCGGTTAAGATTCCACAAGGTAAATTATTTGCCATGGGTGATAACCGTTACAACAGCGCAGACAGCAGATTCTGGGGTTTTGTGGATATAGATAC
>CAJXDX010000057.1 GCA_913052275.1 uncultured Pseudomonadota bacterium
GCAGGATTTGACAAAGACGGGCGCATATATCCCACCTTATTCGCGCTCGGTTTTGGTTTTGTGGAAATAGGCACAGTAACTCCACTTCCTCAAGCAGGGAATCTCAAGCCCCGCATTTTCCGCCTCCTGGAAGACCAGGCTTTGGTAAACCGTCTGGGCTTCAACAACCAGGGCATCCTGAAAATGGCGGAAAAGCTTGATTCAGGAACCAAAAAAATCTCTCCCGAAGAGGCTGATATGATCAATCAATCCTCAGAACAGCACGAAAAGTTTTCATCCGGTATGCTGGGGATCAACATTGGAAAAAACGGAGACACCTCTCTGGAAAAAGCCCGGGAAGATTATGTGTCCGCACTCAGTGCACTTCATCCCTTTGCGGATTATTTCACCATCAATATCAGTTCTCCAAACACAGAAGGTCTGCGAAGACTTCAGGAAAAGCAAATGCTTCGTGAATTACTGGAATCTGTTTGTTCCAGACGGGACAAACTCGACCAGAATCACATCCGGAAAACTCCTCTGCTTGTAAAACTCTCTCCGGACCTCGATGATCAGGGGCTGCAAAACTGTACCGGGGTTATAAAGGAGTTTCCAATACAGGGAGTGATTGCCACAAACACGACTTTGGATAGACAGCAGCTGAAAAGCAGCCAGAAAATTGAGCAGGGAGGACTCAGCGGTAAACCTCTCAAGGAACGCAGCACCGAAGTGGTCCGGATTCTATTTCAGGAACTGGGAAATGAAGTGACAATTATTGGCACCGGAGGAATTTTTAACGGTACTGATGCTTATCAGAAAATCAGGGCCGGCGCTGCAGCTGTGCAGATTTACACTGCGCTTATCTATGAAGGGCCCGGACTGGTGAGGAGAATTAAACAGGAACTTGCAGAATTGCTTGAACGGGACGGATTTAATTGTGTGACAGACGTGATTGGAATTGACAGTTGAAAGGCTGAATCAATTTTTTTTGTCCCGGATTATTTCCAGCATTTTATCGATTGAAGTAACTTTAACCCTTGGCCGCTCTTGTGACTGACCTGAGTCTGTTTCGTATTCGTCAAGCAGTTTCCAGTCTTCAAACGACACATAGTCCACATTCCGTTCTTTCAGCAGAGATTCGATACCTGAACTGTCAGGTTGCTGCCTGGGTTCAATTTTTTCCTGTAGAAAAGTTTCCAGCATGCGATGAACAGTTTCTACTGCATCCTGCTTATTTGTACCGATCACACCTGTCGGGCCGCGCTTGATCCATCCCGCTACATATTCACGAGTGCGAAGTGATTTGTCCTGATCCTCATCGATTATTTGTCCGCATTCGTTAGGGATAGTTCCGGAATTCTGATCAAAAGGGACATCAGCCAGAGGATTGCCATGATATCCGATTGAGCGAAAAATCAAACCTGCATTTTCTTCCATTAACTCACCGGTTGCCTGTGGACGCAGACTTCCGTCATCCCGTTTGACCAGCTGATTTCTGACCATCCTGATTTTTTCTACACCCCCATTCCCCAATATTTCAAGCGGGGAAGCAAGAAACATAAAATGGACTCGTTTCTTTTTATTGGAAGAATTCTTTTCTGAAATCTGCTTGAGAATTTCAATATTTTTCTTTGTGTCTTTGCTTGCATCAGTTTCAAGAATACGCTGACTCTCTGCATCCAGTTTAAGGGGGCCTCCTTCCAGTATTACATCAGCGCTGTCCAGTTCCAGAAACTCCCTGGCTTCTACCGGAGTAAAAGCCGCCTGTAAAGGCCCCCGTCTGCCAACAAGCCAGATATCTTCAATCTGGCTTTCAAAAAGTGTCTCCAGTGCATAGTCTGCAATGTCTGTTTTCGACAGTTCTTCAGGAGTCTTTGCCAGAATCCGGGCCACGTCAAGTGCAACATTGCCCATGCCAATTACAAATACATCTTTTACAGACAGGTCAAACTTATGCCCACGAAAATCCGGATGACCATTATACCAGGCCACAAACTCAGTTGCTGAATGGCTGCCTGGCAATTCCTCACCCGGAATTCCAAGTGAGCGGTCAGACGGACTTCCGACCGCATAAATTACCGCGTCATAAAACTCAAGTACATCCGACCTGAGAATATCACTTCCAAATTCAACATTTCCGAAAAACCTGAAGTTCTCGTTTTCAGCAATGCGGCTGTAAATTTTTGTAACAGATTTAATTTTCTGATGATCCGGTGCTACACCTCCCCTGACGAGCCCAAAGGGAGTCGGGAGGCGGTCAAACATATCCACTTTAATGGACCATGACTGTTGCCGGAATAGCTCTCCGGCCGCGTAAAATCCTGCGGGACCGGAACCGATTACTGCGATTTTCCAGAAAGCGCTCATTTTTTCATAACAAAGGTTACTGAATTAATGATATGAAGAATTTCACGGTTAACTCATTTTATTGCAGCTTGTATCTTTTGTAAAATTAGATCACCGCCATTGTTCAGAAGCCATTCTGCGGATTCCTTGCCAAGACTTACCGCATTATGTGTTTGAGCTCGTGCTTCATATTTAATTAGTGAATTACCTTCAGGATCACAAAGTGCGGACTGTAAATGCAGTTCCTCCACTTTGTTGATGCAATAGCCTGCTAATGGAATTTGGCAATTACCCTCAAGCTCCGTTAGCAAAGATCTCTCTGCAAGCAAACAGCCATGAGTAACCGGATCATTGATGTGCTCTACCAAACTCAGAGTGCCATGATCTCCTGCTCTGGTTTCAATTCCAATTGCCCCCTGGCCGATTGCGGGAAGCATCCATTTCATTGGTAAAACTTCAGTTATTCGATTTTCAAGATTTATTCTCTTTAATCCGGATACGGCCAAAATTATGGCATCAACTTCTCCCTTATCAAGTTTCTCAAGCCGCGTAGGCACATTACCGCGTAAACTGCGGACTTTTATATCAGGTCTGTGATGTTTCAAGAACGCAGTCCTACGCAATGAACTTGTTCCAACAATTGCTCCTTTGGGGAAGTTTTCAATACTTCCGTATTTTGGGCAAATCCAGGCATCCCGGGGATCGTCTCTTTCAGCAATAACAGAAATTTCCAGCCCTTCAGGCAAAAAGCTGGTCACATCTTTCATACTGTGTACTGCTAGGTCAGCCCTGCCATCAAGCAATGCGTTTTCAAGGTCTTTGACAAAAAGTCCCTTTCCCCCAATCTCTGCCAGAGGTTGCTGCTGATTACGGTCACCTGCGGTTGTTACGGTTAATAATTCAACTGTAATTTCAGAATGCTGTTCAAGAATTTTTTCCCTTACCCAGTTTGCCTGCCAAAGCGCGAGAGTACTGCCTCTTGTTGCGATTGTTAAGGTAGGATTTTTTTTGCCGCTTATCGAAAAAGCGTTAGGCATGCGTCATGATTTTATGATTTTAAGTCTGGGCTGTTGTTGGGCGGTCTTTCCTAAAGGAGCAGGACTTAAATCAAACAATTTTGCGATTGATTCCAAGTGGAGGTGGGAGTCTTCTTCCTGTGCTAGCTGTTTAAGGTTTCGTGAAGGATCATGCAAAAGTTTGTGTACAAGCCTGTGAACAAACTGTTCAATTTCTTTACGCTCAGACTCAGGCAGGTTTTTAATGCGTCGAAAAACTTTCTGCAGTTCTTCTTCCGCAGTAGAGTGGAATGCTTTGCGCAAACTTCTAATTGTCGGCACTGCAGAAAGAGACCTGAACCATATTTCTAATTTGGATAATTCTTCTTCAATTATTTCTTCAGCCTTAATGGATTGTTTTTTTCGTTCCTCCTGGTTTTGTGAAACAATTGATTGTAAATCATCGATATCGTAGCAGAAAGTTCCATGCAGCTTATTTATTTCAGGGTCAATATCCCTTGGAACTGCAATATCTATAAAAAACATGGGATTGCCCTTGCGATTAACCAAACACTGTTTTACCAGTTCTTGTGTGATGATATAGTTTCGAGCCCCGGTTGAGCTTATTACAATGTCTGCCAGATGGAGATGCCGGTTAAGTTGTTCAAAAGGAACTGCAAGTCCCTGAAATTTTTCTGCCAGCTCTGCTGCACTGGTAAATGTCCTGTTGGTTACAAATAACTGTGAAATGCCGTTCCGCATCAGGTGCTGAACAGCCAGTTCAGCCATTTCTCCTGCACCAATCACAATTACACTTTGTTTGGATAAATCTTCGAAAATGTGCTTTGCCAGTTCTACTGCGGCATAACTTACAGAAACAGCGTTACTTGCAACAGTGGTTTCTGTACGTACCCGTTTTGCAGTGGAAAATGCACGTGTGAAAAGTGGGTGAAGCAATTTGCCTGTTAGTTCTGCCTCACTGAAACAATGAAATGTATCTTTCAGTTGGCCTAGAATCTGGGGTTCTCCAAGTACCATGGAGTCTAAACTGGATGCGACCCTGAAAAAATGTCTTGACGCGTCAAGATTTTGCAGAATGTAGATACTCTCACGAAGGTTAGAAATATTCCAATATTTCTGCAGCATTTCAATAATCTGATTAAGCTGCTGCTCTGCGTTGACAAGGAATAATTCTGTGCGATTGCAGGTACTTAGGATTACAATTCCTCCCAGTTTGAAGCTTTCTTTAAGCCGGCTTGCCAGCTCAATTTGCTGAACCTGGGTCAAGGCTAGTCGCTCTCGGACTTCAATCGGTGTTTTTTTAAAATTCCATCCAATTACGGTAAATCGCATAACTGATCGATAATTATATCTTTCCCGGGTCTGTCAGGTAATCAAGTATTTTTCTTCACAATATTCAGAACCGATCAATGGAAAATTGCTTTTTTTGCTTAATCGACGCATCATAACTGGACAGTCAAAATAACTCAAGACAGGATTTTTTTGATGGTTGCTTTTTTTTCCAAATGGCTTACCGCCAACCATTTGACCACGCTGCGTGTTGCATTGGTCCCTTTTATTTATGCAGGCATGGTAATTGGAGAAGATGATCGATGGATTCTGCTGGGAACATGGCTGGTTTTTTTAATTGCCTGTCTGACAGACTATTGGGATGGAGTAATTGCAAGACATCAGGGTAAAGCAACTAAGAAAGGCAAACTGCTGGACCCGGTCGCAGACAAAATATTAATTTGTTCTTTGCTGATTCTACTGGTTGCCTTGGAAAGAGCCCCTGCATATTTGACAGTAATCCTGATCGCACGGGAATTGATCATCAACGGATTAAGATCAATTGCAGCAGCAGAAGGGGTGGTTATTGCTGCAAGCAGCGGAGGAAAAAGTAAAACAATCACACAGATGGTCGCAGTAGGTTTCCTGATCATACATTACAACACAATCGGTCTCCCTTGTCATGAAATTGGGATTCTGATGCTGTGGGTTGCGACCGGAATTTCTCTTTGGAGCGGTTACAAATACATTGTCTCCTATTTTCAGAATTTGCCAAACGATTGATTGATTGGCAGTCTTTCAGCATTGATCAGGCATCTATCTCTCGTCTGGACAATGCCTTTCCAACTGGTAAGATATAATCACTCAAAATCAGGAAACTTTAAGAAAATTTTTATATGACTACTATTCTAAGCGTGCGCAAAGACAATTGCGTGGTAATGGCTGGTGACGGCCAGGTATCTATGCAGAACACTATCATGAAGCCATCTGCCCGAAAATTGCGCAACACCTTTGACGGCAAGGTTATAGCCGGATTCGCCGGTTCCACAGCAGACGCTTTCACACTATTCGAAAAATTTGATGAAAAACTTGAACAGTACAATGGAAAACTGCTGCGTTCTGCAGTTGAACTGGCCAAAGAATGGCGAACTGATAAGATGCTGCGTAACCTGGAGGCACTGCTTGCTGTTTCAAGTGCTGAAGCCTCACTGGTAATTTCCGGAAACGGAGATGTGATTGAACCGGATGACGGACTTATTGGAATTGGATCTGGTGGAATGTATGCACTGGCGGCAGCCAGAGCTTTGATTGACACCAAGCTAAGTCCTCGGGAAATTGCAGAAAAATCAATGAAAATAGCTTCAGATATTTGTATCTATACCAATGACAAAATAACTTTCGAAGAATTGAAAATCTAAACTCATGATAACACCAACCGAAAACAATATGACACCGCAGGAGACGGTAGACGCGCTTGACCGATACATCATTGGTCAGACAGATGCAAAGAAAGCTGTGGCTATCGCCCTGCGCAATCGCTGGAGACGCCTGCAACTGGGAGAAGATTTGAAAGATGAGATTTTACCAAAAAATATAATCATGATTGGTGCCACTGGTATAGGTAAAACTGAAATTGCCCGCCGTATTTCCAGGCTGGTAAACGCTCCTTTTATAAAAGTTGAAGCATCGAAATTTACTGAAGTAGGTTACGTGGGACGTGATGTTGAGTCAATGATTCGAGATTTGACTGATAACTCGGTTAACATGGTTCGACAGGAGCAGATGGAACGGAAACAGGACGCAGCCAGAGAAATGGTTGAAGAACGTCTGCTGAATTTGTTGCTTCCGCCTGCAGAAGGCAAACAGGATGATTCTGAAGAAAAAGCAGCACCAAATCCGACACGAGAAAAGTTCCGCAAGAAACTTCGTTCAGGAGAATTGGATCAAAGGATTGTTGAACTGGACGTAGCTGAAAGGCCTTCAGGAGCGGTAATGGAGTTTATGCCGATTTCCATGAATGACAACATGGATATAAACATTCGTGATATGCTTGCTAACATGATGCCCAAGCAGTCAAAGCGTCGTCGGGTCAGCATTGAAGACGCACGCAATATCCTGCAGCAGGAAGAAGTAGGCAAACTGATAGACATGGAGGAAGTCTCCAGGGAAGCTGTAAAGCGAGTTGAACAAAGCGGAATTATCTTTTTGGATGAAGTTGATAAGATTGCTTCACGACGCAGCCATTCTCAAGGTCCGGACATTTCCAGAGAAGGAGTGCAGCGGGACCTGCTGCCTATTGTTGAAGGATCTACCGTAAACACAAAATACGGACCAGTTCAAACAGACCATATTCTGTTCATTGCCGCAGGAGCTTTCCACCTTACAAAGCCATCTGACATGATTCCAGAACTGCAGGGAAGGTTTCCAATAAGAGTTGAACTGCTCTCACTTAACAAAAAAGATTTTGTACGTATACTTACTGAACCAAAAAATGCGCTGATAGTTCAATATACCGCCTTGATGAAGACAGAGGGTGTAAAGCTGGAATTTACTAAAGACGCAATTGACAAAATTGCTGAAATTGCCTGTCAAATAAATGAAGATTCCGAAAATATTGGAGCCCGAAGACTTCATACTGTTATGGAACAACTGCTGGAAGAAGTCAGTTTTACTGCTCCGGAATTGAAGGATCAGAAAATTTCAGTGACTCCGGAATATATTCAAAGCCGACTCTCAAACCTGCTAAAAAATCAGGATTTGAGCCGTTACATATTGTAGTCAAAAAAATCAAATTTGATTCAATTTATACTTTGATTAGATATTTCTGAAAAATAAGGTAGAAGATTGTAATAATTCTGGAATCAATATAATTTAAACTTAAATCATCAGTTTATATAGTAACACTTCACTGGATAATAGTTTGAATTATACTTCTTTACTGCTTCAAATTGAGAATCAGCTGCTTTCTCTGAATAAGAAAGGACTTAATTACATTAATATTGGAGCCCTGCCTGATGTTGAGTTGAAAAGAGTGATTGATGGTTTGGAAGAAATGTTCTCTTCAGAAAATGCAATTTCTCAAGAAACCCGGGAAATTCAAAATAAACCCTCAGAAAAGTCAGAAAAGTTTGAAGAAAATACAAACGAGAATACTGAAATTGGGATCAATCCTGAACCAGCAGATTTAACTGATCAAAATAAAGTACTTAATTTAAAACAACAGAATATAACCCGGACTTTTGCTCAAATAGCAAAGCAGCAGGACTCAGCAAAAAAAATTAACACTCTTTCTGATCTTTTTGAAAAGTATAAAGCATGTCAAAAGTGTGCTTTAGGAAAAACCAGGAAGAACCTGGTTTTTGGCAGAGGTTTGTCTAATCCTCCAGTAATGTTCATTGGCGAGGGACCAGGAGCAGAAGAAGATACTCAGGGCGAACCTTTTGTGGGACGTGCAGGCAGGCTATTGACAAAAATGATCAGCGCAATAGGGATAGAACGCGCTGATGTTTATATCACAAATATTGTAAAATGCCGTCCTCCTGATAACAGGAATCCTACCCCTGCAGAAATTTCATGCTGTCTTCCCATTATCAAACAGCAAATAGAAATATTGAATCCAAAGTTAATAGTAACTCTTGGAAATATCCCTACAAAAACATTAATTCCTGATCTACCAGGCATTACTAAAGCACGTGGAAAGATTAAGCAGTATGAGAAATGGACAGTATTACCTACTTTTCACCCGTCTTATCTCTTGCGTAATCGTTCTGCAATGCCCCAGGCATGGGAGGATTTTAAAAAAATAACAGAATTCGCTTTTAATAGTAAACAGGGGTGAACGGCATTAAATTTAAAAGAATGAGATTGGGAAAAATAATATGATTGATTTGCAGCCTGTTAAGGGTACTCGGGACTTCTTTCCGGAAGAGATGCGATTGCGCAACTGGTTATTTGAAATCTGGCGAAGTGCATCAGTCCAGGCAGGATTTGAAGAATACGATACCTGTGTTCTTGAACATGAGGATCTCTACATCCGTAAAGCAGGTGATGAAATCAGCAAGCAGCTTTTCAGTTTTGAGGACAAGAGCGGGAGACGTTTAAGCTTACGGCCGGAAATGACTCCTTCACTTGCCAGGCTGGTTCTTCAGCATAATAAATCATTATCCTTCCCGATAAAGTGGTTTTCAATGCCTCAATGCTTTCGCTATGAAAGAATGACTAAAGGCAGGCGCCGTGAGCACTTTCAATGGAACGCTGACATTATCGGCCAGCCACATATATTGGCAGAGGCAGAAATTCTGATGCTGCTGATTTCTGCCTGTGAATCCATGGGCCTTACAAAAAAAGAATTTAACGTTTTTATCAATGATCGTCGAATTCTAAACGCGATTTTATCTCAAATAAATGTACCTGAGGAACTGCACAGCACAGTCCTGGTCATTCTTGATAAACGCGACAAAATTTCTTCCGAGGCATTGGTAGCTATGCTGGAAGATACAGGGATGTCTGCAAAACAAGTGGGACAACTTAATGAGTTTCTTTCAAACACAGACTTAAAGGATCTTGAAGAAAACTTGAGTGATACTACAGGAGTAGAGCAATTGCATAGCTTGATGGATATGATGGATACTGCAGGATGCTCAGGCTACCTGAAATTTGATATTTCCATTGTAAGAGGACTTTCTTATTACACAGGAGCAGTTTTTGAGGTCAACAGTCCTGAAAAAAAACATCGCGCAATTTGCGGTGGAGGACGATACGATTCGCTGCTTTCTGCATTCGGAGGTGAAACAGTCCCAGCGGTAGGATTCGGTTTTGGTGATGTGGTTGTTTTGGACGTTTTGAAGGAGATGGGACGTTTCCCGGAACTTCCTAGAAAACTGGATTATACAATTATACCATTCGCCAATGAACAGGTGGGGATCGCCTTAAAGATCGCGGCCGAGTTACGTATGCGAGGATCTGTTGTTGACTGTAATTTCAGCATGAAAAAAATGAAAAAAACTATGCGACAGGCTAATGAGTCTGGAGCAGCAAAAGCGATTCTGCTTTTTCCTGAAGAACTGGCTGAAGATAAAGTTGTGATCAGGGATATGATTCTTCATGAACAGAAACCAGTCAAAATTGCAGACTTGATTTCTTAGGCAGAGTAATCAATTGAGTATTTCTGAGATAATCAAATCATCTTCATTCAGGTTAAATTGGTTATTAATGATCGTTTTTTTGGGATTGGATCTTGGTTCAAAAATTTGGGTCAGGGCCAATATACCTTT
>CAJXDX010000058.1 GCA_913052275.1 uncultured Pseudomonadota bacterium
TGGCTCAGTCAGAATACCTGCTTACTCGTTTAGTTGGATTATGGAAACACCTTGACAGAGAGCGAGGTGGAATAGGAGCATCGCGTGGAACAGGTGAAAAGCAGATTGAAAAAGACAGACAATTTTTACGTCATAGAATCACACGCCTCAAGAGACAGCTTATAAAAGTAGAAAAAGAGCGTAAAACTCAGAAAAAAAGACGTTCGAATTGCTTGTGTGTCAGCCTGATCGGCTACACAAATGCCGGGAAATCCACATTAATGAACGCTCTTACCAATTCAGCTTTGTTAGTCGAGGATCGCTTGTTTGCGACACTTGACTCAACTACAAGGCTTTTAGAAGAAGATTCACGACCCAAAGTTTTGCTCTCTGATACGGTAGGTTTTATCAGTAATCTTCCTCATGAAGTGGTTGCTGCTTTTCGCTCTACACTGAGCATAGTCAAAGAAGCAGATTTGCTGCTGCAGATTATTGATGCAAGTGACAATATCGATGAACATATGCAGACTGCCAATGATGTCTTACAAGATTTGGGAGCTGCATCTATACCGGTTATTAAAATATTTAACAAAACAGACAGGCTTACTCCAACACGAATGCTGATGCTGGAGAAAATGTATCCTGAAGCAATCTTTGTTTCTGCAATAGAAGATAAACACAAAAAATCCGAAAAAACCTCAGATTTTGTTCACAAAATTAGAAAACAGATACTGGTTTTCTTTGAAGAAAGAATGAAGACTGTGGAAATAAGGCTGGATTACCAGCACTGTCAGCAATTAGCAAACATTTATGAGTGGAGTCGTGTTGATAAAATTGATTACCAGGAGCAGGGAATTATGATGACACTGACTGCAATTCCCCGGAATTTAGAACGTTTGCGTCATCATTTAGGTTCAAATATCACAGAAATGAGATGATCAAAACGATGTTACATTCAGAACCATCAATACTGTACAAAATGAACAGCCATTTATTCTAGCTCAATACTAACTCAAACTTATTGAAGCCAGCTATTTTATTCGTCATTCTGTAAATTTTCTAATAAACGAAATTAACAAAAAAACTTACATGCAAAAATTTATTGTGGAAGGGGGCGTAACTCTTTCAGGCAGTATTACTCCTTCCGGCAATAAAAATGAAGCTCTGCCGGTGCTTGCCGCAGCTTTGATGGCTAATGAGCCAGTAATAATTCACAACGTACCTGAAATACTGGATATTTCTATCATGAAAGACCTGCTTTCAGGTATTGGAGTGGTTATAAAACAATCTGATAAGCATTCATACCATATAGATCCGGGTCATATTCATAATAATAATCCAGATCAAAAAAATGCAATTCGCATTCGTGGTTCATTCCTTTTGGCAGGGCCTCTCCTTGCCAGAAAAAAATCCGTTTTTTTGCCTGCTCCTGGTGGAGACAGGATTGGATTAAGACCTGTTCAAACACATCTTTCAGCTCTGGAAAAGCTTGGAACTAGGATTAATCTGAATGATAAAGGGTTTTATGAGATGGAAACTGATGGTCTGAAAGGAGCTGAGATTTATCTTGATGAAGCAAGTGTCATGGCTACAGAAAATTCAATCATGGCAGCAGTAACAGCACAAGGAAGAACCAACATATACAATGCAGCCTGCGAACCGCATGTTCAGGGGCTATGTAACTTTCTAGTTCAGCTGGGGGCAAAAATAGATGGTATCGGCAGTAATTTACTAATTATTGACGGTGTATCAGAACTATCTGGCGGTGAATACACAATTCAACCTGATCACACTGAAGTAGGTTCATTTATTGGGTTAGCAGCTGTGACAGGAAGTGAATTGCGGGTTAAAAATGCTGGAATAAATTATTTGCGCATGACAAGGCTGATGTTTGAAAAACTGGGTGTAGAAGTTAAAGTTGAAGGCGACGATATAATTATTCCAAAAAAGCAAAAACTTAAAGTCCAGAGAGACATTCCTGGAGGTATTCCAAAAATAGATGACGCACCCTGGCCCGGCTTCCCTGCGGATTTAACCAGCATTATGACAGTTGTAGCCACACAATGCGATGGAGCAGTTCTGATATTTGAAAAGATGTTTGAAAGTCGTTTGTTTTGGGTGGATAAGTTAATAGAAATGGGAGCGCAAATTATCCTTTGTGATCCACACAGGGCAGTGGTTTCCGGGCCAACTGCTCTCAAAGGAGCAAGGGTTTCATCTCCAGATATCAGAGCAGGTATGGCTTTGTTGATTGCGGCGCTTGGTGCTAATGGAATCACGGAAATACACAATATTGACCAGATTGACCGTGGTTATGAATCCATTGATGTGCGGCTAAATGCCTTGGGTGCCAAAATTCAGAGAGTAAACGATTAGAGGATTTAATGAATAATATTGCGAATTTATCATTTGAACAAAAAACGATTTTAGAGGAAGAACAGCAGCTTCTGCTTCAAGTGAAACAAGGTTTGTTGATGCATGCTGCTGAAGAGAAAAAAGGGGAAATAAGTAAATCACAATTGGAAAATATAATTGAACTTCGTGATTCTCTTACGGAGACTCTTCCTGAGGATGTACCTGCAGTCATGGCACAAATGGAACGTATGGTACTGCTTCACACACAACAGGATTCGCAGAACACAGATTTCATCTTCAACCTTGACACTCCATATTTTGCACATATCCGTCTGAGAGAAAACAAGCGTGAGCGTGATTTACTGATAGGGAACCAAAACTGCTTTTCCACACACTTGCCCTGTTCGATTGTTGACTGGAAAAACGCACCGATAAGTCAAATTTTTTATCGATATCGTGAAGGAGAAGAATATGTTGAAGACATAGGTGAGCGTGAGATAGAAGGGGAGCTGGTAACCAGAAGAATGTTACTCATAGAGAATGGGATTCTTATGAGGATAAACTGGCCTGGTGGAGTATTGGAATATTATTCACCAGATTCAACAAACTCTAAAAAATGGCATTTAATTACTCACAAAATACCACGACTGGAAAGTGGACAAGAAAAAATTCTGGATGAATTTCAATCATCTGAAGAGCAGGAAAATAAGACAAAAACAACTGCAAGTAAAAATTTTTCAGGATACAGAGTTGACAAACATCTAAGACAAATTACTGCACTTGTTGATCCACAGCAATTCGAAATTATAACACACTCTGAATCCGGAATAGTTTTGATTCAGGGTGGTGCAGGTTCCGGAAAAACTACAGTTGCGCTTCACAGACTGGCATATTTGATGTCAAATAAACCCCAGTATTTTAAACCGAAAACTGTGCTCCCGATAGTTTTCGGTCCCGCTTTAGCAAACTATATGTCAAAAGTTTTACCTGCCTTGGGCGTTCATGGAGTGAGACCCCGGACGTATCATAAATGGGTATCAGGTCTGCGACGTCGTGCTTTGCCGGAACTGCCTGGGAATTATGCCGAAAATACTCCAATGGACGTGATTGAATTAAAACGCCATCCATTGTGGCTTGAATACTATCGAGAAGAAGTACAGAAAAGGACAAATAATTACAGGGAATTATTTGAAGAAAAACTTTCAAAAGTTGAAGGTGTGGAACTGGTGCTGAAGGCATGGGACTCAATGAAGGACGTACCATTAATTCCCCGTTTAATTCGTTTGCTGCGCTGGTCAAAAGGTGAAGTTTCACTAAATAATATACCAAAGCTTTCCAGCATTAGAATGGAGAAACAACTGGAAAATCTATTGGAACAAGCCTTTCCTGAATTGCAGGAAGCACCACATATATTGACGACTCAAATTTGGAACGATTGTCTTGTACGTAAAGAATTGTTATTTGAAACAGTGGAGCGGCTCGCTCCTGGAGAATTTAGTGAAACACAACTTACTAGTGTTTGCACATGGGCAGTAAGACAATATCAAAAACGTCAGGAACTGGAAGAAGCTGTAGTAACTGAGCAGGAATTATCATCTGATCAGCATGAGGATTTAGAATCTGATAATTTGAATTTTATGGATGAGAAATCTTATTTAGATGAAGAAGATGATACACTTTTGCTTTTACTTTTCCAGCTTCTGATGGGGCCCATCAAACGTAAAAACGGCAGACAGCTTCTCTACACACATTTGATGCTGGATGAGGCTCAGGATTTTGGTGCACTTGAGTTTCAACTTTTGGTTAGTCTGACTCCTGCAAATAGGATTAGTGTAACATTGGCAGGAGATTTGGACCAGCGAATAATGCTCGGGCGTAAACATGAAACATGGGAAGAGTCTTTGGGGCATCTGACATTGCCAGACGGTTCAAAACCTGATGTAACCGCTTTAGCACCTTTAAAAATTGGTTATCGTTCAACAAACGAAATCATGATAGCAGCAAAAAATGTGATTGGGGAACATAGTGCGAACACAGAATGGCATTCAACCCGTCATGGTGCTCCGGTCGATGTTTTCCGATTCAGGGAGCGTGGAGCAATGATTGCCTTTCTTGCAGACACATTGAATGATTTAACTATTCGTGAACCTCTTGCAAGTGTAGCTGTATTGACACGCACTCCGGAAGCAGCTGAATTTATTTATGAAGGACTGAAGTTAACAGATCTTGCTGATTTTCGTATTATCAGGGAACAGGAATTTACTTTCACTCCAGGTATTGATGTGACAGATATAACGCAGACAAAAGGCCTGGAATTTGACTCAGTAATTATTGCTGATGCAGATGCTTCCACTTATGGTCCTGATATTCGTTCACGACAATTGCTTTATGTCGGCGTAACTCGTGCTTCGCACCAACTCTGGCTGCTGCATTGCGGTAATCCATCATCTTTGATTAAAGGAATCAAAGATGAATCGCAGCAAATTTGAGTTCATAGAAATATAACATTAAAATGCAGCCGATTATTAACAATCAAATAAGTGAATTAAAAGAATCAGCAACATTATCGATTAATCAGCATGCGATAAAATTGCTCAATGAGGGCAAGGATATCTGTCACCTGGGATTTGGTGAATCACCTTTTCCTGTGCCTGATCCAATGCAAACAGCCCTGAGGGAAAATTCGCATCGCAAGCAATACATTACTGGTAAGGGATTACCAGAATTAAGAAAAGCAGTTGCTGATTTTTTTCAAACACAATTTGGCTATAATTACACTGCTGAAAATATATTTATTGGTCCAGGCAGTAAAGAGATGATTTTTCAGCATGTTTATCTGCTGGAAGGGCCACTAATGGTCCCCTCACCCAGTTGGGTCAGTTATGGTCCGCAGGCGGCGATTCGTTCGAAAACATTCATTCCAATTCCTACTGACATTAATAACGGATACAGGTTACAGGCTGAAGAGTTGGATAAAACATTTTCCAACCAAATATTTCCACAATCTATTCTGATTCTTAATAATCCTAACAATCCAACTGGAAGTGTTCATTTACCTGAAGAATTGAGCGATTTAGCGGAAGTTTGCAGGAAACGCAGAGTGATAGTGATTTCTGATGAAATTTATGGACTGACAAAATTTGGGAAAAAACCCTTCGAAGGAATTGCTAAATATTATCCTGAAGGCACAATTACTACAAGCGGCATTTCAAAGGCATTTTCAGCAGGGGGGTGGCGTCTTGGTTTTGCCATGATTCCGCATGAATTAGATGAAATAGTGCCTGCACTTAGTGCATTTGTTAGTGAGACATTCAGTTGTGTAAGTGCTCCGGTACAGCATGGTGCTCTTCCCGCGTTCAAAGATTATGAATCTGTCAGGAAACATGTTGAGCTATGCCGTGATATACATGAAGCTGCAGGAGAATTTTTGCATCAAAGGTTTTTGGAGATAGGATTGAATTGCCCAAAACCACAAGGGGCTTTTTATTTGTTTCCAGATTTTGAAAATTTTAAAGATAAACTGAACTCCCGAGGTATTCATACAAGTACTGCATTAACGGAACGTCTATTAAATGAAGCAGGTGTTGCCCTGCTTCCAGGTTCAGATTTTTATTTGCCCGATGAATTTCTCGGGGTGCGTGTTGCCAGTGTGGATTATAATGGAGAACAGCTTCTGAAGGACTTCCCTGTGAGCACAAAGCTTAATCAGGAGTTGAAAGCCAGTCTGTTTCCTAAATTAGCTGATGCATGTGCAAGAATTGAAATGTGGCTTAAATAAAAATCTCACATTCCCAATATTTCCTTTATTTTCAGTATGATGTGTAAATTGCATTAGCATAAATTTCTGATAAAACTAAAAAAAACTTACCTCATTTAATTTTATTTTTTGCAGGGAAGAAATACGGGCACCTTTCATGCAGAATATCCTTTGATCCTTCATTTTCAATACACATTACACAAGGTTTAAAATGAAACTGGTTAAAGGATATCTGGGACCTGATTTTCAAATGGAAGGCAACCTTTCAAGCAGTGATAGCATAAGAATAGACGGCACTTATATTGGAATGGTGTCAAGTGAACATTCGGTAACAGTAGGTGCTTTGGGAAAAGTTAAAGGACAAATCGAGGCTCCTTTGATTCAAATAGATGGACTGGTTGAGGGTAAGCTAAAGGCCTCAAGGCTTTTAGAGGTTTTGACAAATGCTCGAATAGAAGGTGACATTTTCACACCGTCCGGCGGGTTGAAATTTTTGATTGGTGGAGAATTTAAGGGGAATTTTTTTGTGATTTCTACAAGTCAGAACTGACTTTTTAAAACAATCAAAATTATAAATTCAAACAGCCCGATTTATAAGCGGGGAATTTACCTTTTGACTGATATTCTGAGTCACCTTTGCAGAAGATGATTGAACTGGATTTTCTAAATTTGGTGCAGATTCAGATAAAATTTTCCCTTCATGTTTTGCAGGTGAGGGCTGCAACGCTGGCTGTGCAGTGTAAGTCTTAGGTGCAGGTTTGTTGTCGGTCCGCATTAAATCTGCAAATTCTGGTACTCTCAAAAATTTCAGCAATACCGTATTCTTATCTTCATTTCTAATATCATTCTTGATCATCTCAGGGATATCATCTAAATCATCCAATTCCAGCATTTTCAGTTCAGGAAGTTTCATCAGCATTTGCCTGTCTGCTTCTGTCATTGCATCAATCTGTTTTTTTATTGCCCCTGCAAACCCTTCAATAGCTGCATCTGGAAGTTTGTTCTGAATCAACAAATTTTCAACTCTGGAGAGAACCTTTAAGTATTGTGAAGTTTCATTTTTTGCCGCTCCTTTTTCTGATCCGTGTTCATCAAATTTAGGAGAATGAATTGAGGGACTATTGGAAGCAGGTATTTCTTTGCTTCTTACCTGTCTCTCCAGACCAGTTTGTTTTTCAGGAATTGGATTTGATGTAACCTGCATGATTAATTGATTTGGTGCATCAAGGTTTTATATTTTTCATTGAGTGGGATTTTATGCACTTTTTGAGATTATTTCTGAAATTCAATATTTAAGCCATAGGGTTTTTTAAGATTTAAAATTTTAAACTGTCTCAAACTTGATCTACTTTAGCGGTTAGCTGATAATTAGTTGTTCAATATAATGGGGTATAAAATTAAATGAAAAATTACAAATGGGATGCTCAAGAATATGAGAAACACTCTCAAGGACAACAAAAATGGGCAAGAGAACTCATAGAAAAAATTTCACTTAAAGGAACAGAGAATGTACTGGATTTAGGATGCGGTGACGGTAAGGTAACTGCAGAAATTTCTAAATTAGTCAGAAAAGGTTCAATCATCGGTATTGATAATTCAGCTGCGATGATTAAACTGGCAACAGACAGACATTCCGTAGCTATATATCCAAATTTGTCATTTAAGGAGATGGATGCAGGGAATTTAAAGTTTGATGATCGTTTTGATCTTATATTTTCAAATGCCGTACTGCATTGGGTAAAAGATCAGAAACCAGTTATTAAAGGAATGTTCAAAAGTTTAAAACATGGTGGCAGGGTCCTCCTTCAAATGGGAGGTAAGGGTAATGCTGCCGAAATAGTTGAGGTACTTTCAGAATTGCAGACTGAAAAGAAATGGCATACATACTTTAATGGTTTTGATTTTCCTTTCTATTTCCCTGGAACGAATGAATATGAAGCACTTTTACTAGATTGCGGTTTCACGCTGAACCGGATTGAGCTTATACCAAAAAAAATGGACCATGCAGGAATTACAGCTCTGAAAGGATGGATTCGTACTACGTGGCTGCCTTACACTGAAAGGGTTCCTGAGGAAAAAAGAGAAAGATTCATTGATATTGTTTCAAAAAAATATATCGAAAGGTATTCGGCTAATTCAAATGGTATAATAAATGTTCAAATGGTGAGGCTCGAAGTCGAAGCAGAAAAAAAATAACTCTGCGGATTTAGTACATTTAACTTCAAATACAAAAATCCAAAAAATCAATTATGCTGCTAATTCCAGCAATTGACTTAAGAAACGGTTTTTGCGTAAGACTGTTGCAGGGTGAGTCTGATAAGGAAACAGTGTATTCCAATGATCCTGCTGCCATGGCAGTCACATTTGAAGAAGCAGGTGCAAAACGATTACATTTAGTTGATCTGGATGGAGCATTTCAAGGAGAAGGTGCAAATATCTCCAGCATTTGTTCAATTCTGAAAAATGTTTCCATACCAGTTCAAATAGGCGGAGGTCTGCGTACAGAAGAAGACATTGAAAGAATGCTGGCTCTTGGTGTATCAGCTGTTATTGTCGGAACAATGGCTGTCAAGCGTCCTGATGTTCTTGAGAAACTGTTAAAAAAATACACTGATGAACAAATAATTCTCGGAATAGATGCACGTAATCGTAAAGTTTCAATTGAAGGCTGGAAGGAGAGCACTAAAATTCAAGATGTAGAATTTGCCTTAAGATGGAAAAAATCCGGAATAAAGAGAGTGGTTTTTACAGACATTTCCCGAGACGGAATGTTAAGCGGACCAAATTTGGCTGCACTTCGTGAAATGGCAGAGCATACCGGATTGAAAATAGTCGCATCCGGAGGTATATCTTCCATGGAAGACCTTGAACAGCTTAAAACTCTTGAGCCATATGGTGTAGATCAGGTTATCAGTGGAAAAGCTATTTACGAAGGAAAAATAGATCTCAGAAAAGTTTTCAAATGCTTGCAAAGCGAATAATACCTTGTCTTGACATTAAAGAAGGACGAGTAGTTAAAGGCACCAGTTTTGTGAATTTGCGAGACGCGGGCAACCCTTTGGAGCTTGCACAGCGTTATAATGATCAGTCTGCTGATGAACTTGTTTTTCTTGATATAACTGCTTCAAAGGAAAAACGTGGAACTACAATTGAGCTGGCAACTCGCTTGGCACGTGAATTGTTTATACCTTTTACTATAGGAGGTGGCATAAACTCACTGAATGAAATACATGCTCTTGTAAACGCCGGTGCAGATAAAGTATCTGTAAACACTGCAGCAATCAGCAACCCTGACCTGGTTACAGAAGGTGCAAAACATTTTGGCTCGCAATGTATTGTTGTTGCGATTGATGCCAGAAAAAGTAAAATAAATTCAAAAGGCAATCATACTGAAAATTCTAAAGCGAAATGGGAAGTCTTCAGCCACGGTGGGAGCCATCCCACGGGCATTGATGCTGTTGCCTGGGCAAAAGAAGTTGAATCAAGAGGAGCTGGGGAAATCTTGCTGACAAGTATGGATACTGACGGGCATCAGAATGGTTTTGAGCTTGAATTAACAGCATCTGTAAGTGGAGTGCTAAAAATTCCCGTAATTGCATCTGGAGGTGGCGGAACCTTAGATCATTTTCGTGATGCTCTTACAGTTGGGAAAGCTGATGCTGTTTTGGCAGCATCTGTTTTTCATTTTGG
>CAJXDX010000059.1 GCA_913052275.1 uncultured Pseudomonadota bacterium
GATCCCGTGCCGTCTGCAGATAATGTCCAAATATGAGAAACTCCGCTTGATTCAGCAATTTTAGTATAATTATCCAGTTTTGAAGGATCACATACAAAAATGGAAGGTCGTGCGTCCCGCAGAAAAAAATCAATTTCTTCGGCAACATAGGCTGTGTTTAAGGGAAGAAAACCGGCTCCGGCCAGTATAGTGCCGAAATAGAGTTCAATTGCACTGGAAGACTTCTCCACCTGCATTGCAACCCGGTCTCCAGGCCGGATGCCTGCAGAAATCAGAGCAGAAGCAATTTTTTCTGCATTCTGAAAAAAATCTTCGAAGCTGATTAGCTGATCATTTTCATGCAGGTGGATGAATGGTGCATCTTTCTTTTTTAAAGATGCTGATCGTAAATGTTTTGCTAGATGATTTAAATCATACATCTGGCGTTGAGTATTTTAATGAAAAAATCGCTGGTGTTTGTTCCTGGAAAAAATACACATTTAACCCCGTAAAATACTAAAATTATTAGCGGTTATGAATTAATTTATGAATTACTATTTTGGAATATTCCACAAATTTTGCCGGTAATTATCAGTACACCGAAGATTGGTTCTTTAAATTCAATAAACTTTTGTATCTTGAAAATATTTTTTATAAGTGAGTGATAATGGGATCAATCGGTGTCTGCATTCCTCCGACTGCAAGTTCAATTGCACGTGCCGCCGCCAAAACTTTTGCTTCTCCTCTGGGTGGACCTATCAGTTGTAAGCCAACGGGCAATCCGCTTTTAGTGAATCCTGCAGGAATTGAAATGGCAGGCAGTCCGGCAGTTGTGGAGAGAAATGAAAAACGCAGCCACTCTATATAATCATCCACAGGCTGGCCGTCAATTTCACTGGGGAATTCTTCCACAACCGGCCCAGGCTCCAGGCTGACTGTCGGACAGGCAAGTACATCGTAACCTGAGAGAAAGCGACGCATATTATGATATATTGCATTTCTGTCTATCTGCGCGTCATAGACATCATCAATACTCAGCTTCCGGCCGTAATCGATATTATCTGACAATGTTTGCTTAAAGTGTTTCTGAACTGACTCAGGTGCTCGTCCGGGTCCAGCTGCCCAAACCATTGCACGCAGAATTCGGTAACACCGGTTCAGATTCGGCAGCATTGGACAGTCCTCGTCTACTGTACCACCAGATTTTTCAACTGCCTGAAGTGAGTCCCGAAGAACCTGATTCCATTCTTTTGATACGGAAGCAAATCCGTTCAGGTCAGGACTATATGCAATACGGACATTTGTATCAGCTCTTTTTACTGCTTCCTGATAGGGAATTTCCGGAGCCGGATAAGAAACAGGGGAACTTGAGTCAAATCCGGACATTGAGTCAAGAAACAACGCACAGTCAGTGACATTACGTGCCATAGGTCCCTGTACACTTTCCGTGCTGAAACCAAGCTCCAAACCACCTCCCCGGGCGACTCCAGGGCTTGGACGAAATCCAACAACTCCGCAATAGGCAGCAGGTGTACGAAGAGAACCTGCCAGATCATTACCATGGCTGAGCCACACTTCCCCGGTTGCCAATGCTGCAGCTGATCCTCCCGAAGATCCCCCTGCATTTCGTTGGGTATTCCAGGGATTACGAGTCATACCAAAGACTTCATTAAATGTATTGCCTCCAGCTCCCATTTCTGGAGTATTGGTTTTGCCGACTACAAGGGCGCCTCGTTTTTCAAGATTAATTACCAAAGGCTCGCTTTCTTTTGGCACAAAATCAGAGAGACCCTTAGTGCCGAATGTTGTTCTGACTCCTGCTACAGGAGTGAGGTCCTTGATACCAACCGGCAGGCCTCCAAGCCAGCCGGGTTCATCCTGGTTCCCTCGCCCTGTTTCCTGCCAACATTTAGCAGACTCTCGCGCACGTTCTTCACATAAGGTAGGTATCGCGTTAACCGAAGGTTCAACTTGATTTATCCTTTCAAAGGAAGAATCCAGCAGTTCTTCAGGTGATATTTCCTTTTTTCTCAATAATTCTACCACTTGAACTGCATCAAGACTGCAAAGTTCGGGACCTGTAAATGATATTCCGGGATGATTCTTCATAAGCTGCAATGAAAAAAGATTTTAATTCAAAATTTGAAAGAAATATGAGTTAGTGAAAAAGAATGAAATTAATCAGTTTATTTTAATTTTGCTTTAATAATTAAAATTAAAAAACATTATTGCATTAATAATTTTTCATCTCAATTTTTATGAATTACCGAAAAATAAACAAGCATCTGCTTCTGATTATTTCTGCCAGTTTTCAAAAAAAGAAAGTACGGGCTTGAATTCAGACAGATCATATGAAATAAGATATGATGATAGAAAATTGTCGTTTTTGTTACAAAATGGCTGATAGATTTTATTGCAAATTTGTAATGTTTTTCTAATTATTTTGATAAAAAAATTAAAATTGTTTTGAAAATCTAAATGAGAATTACGACTTAAAGATTTTACCTTTTTTTCATAAACCTTAAATACTTATATTACAATGAAAAATGAACTATGGCAGTTAAGTGCCTGCGAATTGGCAGAGGGAATTCGAGAAAAGCAATTTTCAGCTGAAGAAGTAATTTATTCAGTTATTTCAAGGATTGACGAGCATAATCCACGATTGAACGCTATAGTTGCTGATTACAGGGAAGAAGCTCTGATTGCTGCCAGGGAGGCGGACCGGGCAATATCTTCAGGAGAAAAGACAGGTGAATTACATGGTGTGCCGGTCACAATAAAAACTAACGTAGATGTTGAGGGAAAGCCAACTCCCAACGGTTTACCGGCATTTGAAGATTTGATTGCACCAGCTGATGCGCCGGTTGTAAGAAACCTGAAAAAATCCGGAGCAATCATCATTGGACGTACCAATACTCCGGAATTGTCAATGAGGTTTACTACTGACAATCCTTTACATGGCAGGACAGAAAATCCCTGGAACGAAGAAGCAAGTCCCGGAGGATCTTCCGGAGGAGCTTCTTCTGCCGCGGCAGCGGGATTTGGTCCCATACACCATGGAAATGATATTGCTGGTTCACTCCGCTGTCCTTCATTCTGCTGCGGACTTGCCACTGTTAAACCAACCTTCGGCAGGGTTCCCGCGTGGCTCCCATCTGCTACTGCTGAGCGTGGAATGCTGGCGCAGATGATATCTGTACAAGGAGCAATCTGCAGGGAAGTGCGAGATGTTCGTTTGGCAACACGAATTATGGCACATGCAGACCCAAGGGATCCATTCTGGATGCCTGTACCTTTTGAGGGCTGGCCTGAAATGCCTGAACCAGTTCGAATCGGAGTTACAACAGAGAGCTACGATCATCCTATTCATCCGGATATAGTTGAGTCCATTGAAAGAGCGGCTGATTACCTGTCTGATGCAGGTTATACTGTAGAAAGAGTTGCAACCCCGTCTGTGAATGAAGCAGCAGAAAGCTGGTTGAGGTATGTTGGTAATGAGATCAAAACATATCTAATGCCGGTGGCAATGGAACATGGAAGCGAGACTATTCAACAAATCTTTGAGTGGTTTTTTCAGATTGGTGGTGTAAGTGACGCCGAAGATTACCGTGAGGGGATCAAGGAACGAACTTCAATGACTCGTGAATGGAACCTTTTTCTGGAAAAGTATCCTCTAATACTCTCTCCATATTTAATGCAGCCGGTTGGCGCATGGGATAGCGACACAAAAAATATTGAAGAATTACGCAAATTCTTAAATTCAGGAATATACAGTCTTTGCGTAAGCTGGCTCAGTCTTCCCGCAGGTGTAGTTCCAACAGGCATGGTAAATGGTCTGCCTGCCGGAGTTCAGATAATCGGCCGAAGGTTTCGAGAAGATTTGATCCTTAATGCAATGCAAGTCATAGAAGATCAGACAGGTGTGCTTACCAAAGAATTATGGGCTAGAGAAGACTTCGTTTAAAATTAATATATCCAACAAACTTGTGAGAGGATGGCTTAAATTTTTGAGCAATTAACTTAAGATTTCGCTGATAATTTATAAAGAAAGCAAATGGCAAAAAATATTTTGTTTATAATGTGTGATCAATTAAGGGCAGACTATCTTTCCTGCTATGGGCATCCATTTATAAATACACCAAATATTGACAAAATCGCTAAAATGGGTGTGCTATTCAGGCATGCGTACTGTCAGGCACCGCTTTGCGGTCCTTCACGGGCAAGTTTTTACACTGGGCGTTACCTGGCATCACATGGAGCATCAGCAAACGCAGATCCACTTAAACTGGGTGAGCGTTCTTTGGGGGATTATCTGCAGGACCTCAATTATCGTACCGTTCTGGTGGGGAAATCTGAAGTGAGAACAAACCAAGATGCATTGGCGGGCATCCAGATTGATCAACATTCAGAAAAGGGAAGAAGTTTGGTACAGGGCGGATTTGAATATTTTGAACGTCTTGAAGGTATTTATACTGATGAGATTGTTCCCGATGATTTGGGCTACAACGATTATTTGCTTTCCAAAGGATATGAAGGTAAAAATCCATGGGAAAACTGGGCAAACAGTGCTTTTGATGAACATGGCAAAAAAGTCAGCGGCTGGCAGATGCGAAATGCAAACCTGCCAGCAGCTGTCTCAGAAGAACATTCAGAAACAGCATATACCACGGACCGTGCCCTAGAATTTTTGTCTGCTGTTGGTAATGAAGATCAATGGTGTTTACACTTGAGTTACATAAAACCACACTGGCCTTATCTTGTACCTTCGCCATATCATTCTCTTTACACTAAAAAGCATATTTTACCTGCAGTTCGGGACTCAGTGGAAAAGAATAGTCCTCATCCTGTATTAAAGGCATTTCAAGAAGAATTATACAGCCAGAATTTTTCTCGTGATGAAGTAAGGGAACGTGTAATTCCTGCCTATATGGGGCTGATCAAGCAGGTTGATGATCATTTGGGTCGAGTTTTCGACAAGTTGAAATCAATGGAACTTATGGATTCAACTTTGATCATATTTACGTCCGATCACGGTGATTATTTAGGTGATCACTGGCTGGGAGAAAAAGATTTGTTTCATGAGCCTTCTGTAAGAATACCTCTGATAGTTTATGATCCGGACACAAGGGCGAAAGAGTCGCGAGGCAGTTTGAATGAAGAATTTGTGGAAGCGGTGGACATTTTGCCCACGATTGTTGAATTTGCCGGGGGTAAAGTCTGCAAGCAGCGAGTTGAAGGCAAGTCTCTTCTGTCTTTCACTCGAGGAATTGATGCGCCTGAACATCGACGTGAATACACTATCAGTCAAATTGATTACAGTGACCGAGGTCCGCGTATCTCCTTGAATTTACATCCTTACGATTGTCGAGCGCATATGATTCGCAACAAAGAATGGAAATACATTTTACATGAAAAATATCGCCCGCAGCTTTATGACATGAAAAATGATCCAGAAGAATTTTTCGATTTAGGTGATTCTCCGGAATATGCATCAGTGAGAGATGAAATGCATGAAAATTTTTTTACATGGTTTCGTAATCGTTTGATCCGTACTGAAATGGATCACGATTTTCTTTTTGAAATGGGAGTTGAGCGTGATGAGAAAATGGGCATCTTAATTGGACACTGGTAATGACTGTCATACATTAATGGAAAAAAAATCTGCAATTAAGCATATTTTGAATGTTCCCCTAATAAATAAAGGATGTGTCCCGAAAAAATAAAGTAGACCTGATTATACGCAACGCACGTATCATCGACGGTACTGGAGGACCTTCGGAATTTGGTGATGTAGCAGTACTGGATGACCGTCTGCATGCCGTGGGGAATTTAGGTCCCCTTTCCGCAAGCTATGAAATTGATTGCGGTGGAATGGTGATAAGTCCAGGTTTTGTTGATACTCACACTCATGATGACCGTGTGTTGATTTCTGATCCTCAAATGAGCTGCAAAGTCAGCCAGGGTGTTACAACCGTCGTTGCCGGTAACTGCGGATGCAGTCTTGCTCCTCTACAGATAGATCATCGTCCTCCACCGCCTCTGGATTTACTGGTAGATCATCAGGATCAACTTTTTGCAGGTTTCAGCGATTATTTGCAGGCATTAGACAGCGAGCCTCCGTCCCTGAATGCTGTTTTTCAGGTAGGGCATACTACGCTTCGAGCTGATGTCATGGATTCTTTTGATCGGCCTGCTACAGTGAGTGAAATGCAGGAAATGCGGGGCAAGCTGGAGGAATCCCTGGAATCAGGTGCATGCGGAATGAGTACAGGTCTTTTTTATCAGCCTGCTAAAGCTGCCTTAACATCTGAAATAGTTGAGCTTGCTCACGTGCTGCATAAACATGGGGCTATTCACACAACACACATGCGTAATGAAGGAGACGGGATTGCGGATTCGCTGCGCGAAACTTTTTCTATCGGTTCTGAAGCAGAGGTTCCGGTAGTCATTTCTCATCACAAATGTGGAGGTGAAGCTAATTTTGGACGATCCACTGAAACACTTGCCTTAATTGAACAAGCAGGAAAAGGACAGGAAATAGGGCTTGATGCATATCCTTACACAGCCAGCTCCACTGTTCTTGATGCCCAGGATCTGCATCAGACAAAAAAAGTTTTGATAACATGGTCAGAACCAATGCCGGAAGCTGCAGGAAGGGAACTTTCTGAAATCGCGATGGAAATGGGTGTAGGCCCGAAAGATGCGGTAAAAGCACTTATACCGGGAGGCGGTGTTTTCTTTATGATGGACGAAGAAGATGTACGAAATATACTGTCATTCCCGAGAACAATGATAGGTTCTGATGGACTGCCTTCAGATAAACATCCACATCCACGGCTCTGGGGCACTTTCCCGCGGGTGCTTGGACATTATGTCCGTGATATTAAATTGTTCAGTCTGGAGGAAGCAGTACGTAAAATGACTTCCCTTCCTGCGGCATGTTTTGGATTAAAACACCGTGGAGTGCTAAAATCCGGGAATTATGCTGATTTAGTAATTTTTGATCCTGACTGCATTGCTGATACCGCAACTTATGATAATCCCATCAGTCCTTGCAAAGGCATCCAACATGTCATGGTTAACGGTCGATTCGTCTGGAATAACGGAAACCACACAGGAAATCGTCCTGGACGTGTTCTTCGTCTTCAAGATCTGGATCAATTCCGTTTTGATTGAGTGATAGTGTAAAAGATCAGTTGAGCAGAGCAGAAACCTTATTGAGGCTTTCTTTTGCATCCCCAAACAGCATCCACGTATTTTCTCTTGTATAGAGAGGATTACCCACTCCAGAATATCCGGTGGCCATACTTCGTTTGAGGGCAATTACGGTTTTGGCATCCCAGACTTCAAGCACTGGCATTCCGTAAATCGGACTGTTTTCATCATCCAGGGCTCCGGGATTCACGATATCATTTGCTCCAATCACTAAAACCACATCGGTATTCTTAAATTCAGAATTGATTTCATCCATTTCATAAACAATGTCATAAGGCAGATTTGCTTCTGCAAGCAGGACATTCATGTGACCGGGCAAGCGTCCAGCTACTGGGTGAATGGCAAATTTCACACTGACCTTACGTTTACGCAGGTTCTCAGCAATTTCATGCACGATGTACTGTGCCTGAGCCACTGCCATACCATATCCTGGAACGACAATAACCTGTTTTGAATTACGAAGCAGGTCCGCTGTTTCCTCGTTTGAAGTAGATTGTACTGTTTTTCCGTCTTCATCTTTTTCCGCAACTGCAAGTGTTCCTTCTTCCACTCCAAAACCTCCGGCTATAACACTGATGAAGGAACGGTTCATGCCCCTGCACATTATATAACTGAGAATAGCCCCGCTGCTTCCAACAAGCGCTCCTGTAATGATAAGCAAATTATTGGAAAGCATAAATCCGGCTGCTGCCGCAGCCCATCCGGAATAGCTGTTCAGCATGGAAACAACTACAGGCATATCTGCACCACCAATTGCCATGATCATGTGAATCCCCAGCAGTCCAGCAATGAAGGTGATGGCAAGAAGGGCTGTAAGTTGCTGCTGATTATCTGAAACAAACCAGAAACCACAGATAACTGCAGCTAATACCATCAGCAGGTCAAGCTGGTGTCGTAAAGGTAAAGTCAAAGGTTTCCCACTGATACTTCCCCGTAATTTTAAAAATGCTATCACCGAGCCAGTGAATGTGTAGGCACCTATAAATACTCCCAGGACAATTTCAATTTGATGAATTATCAGCTCAGAACCGATTTTTTGCCCCTGTTCCAGGTGACTTACAATGCCTACCAGTACTGCTGATGCTCCAACAAAACTGTGGAGTATGGCTACCAGCTCAGGCATCTCAGTCATTGCTACACGCCGTGCGACAACCAGTCCGATTCCGCCTCCAGCCAGCATAACTGCTATTAAAATCCAGAGGGTGCCTGTATTTCCAGCAAACAGAGTTGCTGCAACGGCAATTGTCATCCCCAGCATGCCGTACAGGTTCCCGTTTCGAGCTGTTTCCTGATGGGAGAGACCTCTCAAACTAAGGATGAAAAGTACTCCTGACACAATGTAAGCTACAGTAATTATTCCTTCGGGCATATTATTTAAAACTCTTTTTGCAAATAATACAAAATACCATGGTATAGATTTCTGAAGTTGCGTATCTGGTCATTTTCGGAACATTCCCAGCATTCGGTGAGTTACAAGAAATCCTCCTACAATGTTGATTGTGGCAATCAATACTGCAATTGCAGGCAAAAAAATCTGATCTTCGGAGAGGTGAATCATTCCCCCTATAACAATGATCCCGCTGATTGCGTTTGTTACGCTCATAAGCGGAGTGTGCAGGGATGGAGTTACATTCCAGATCACCATGTAGCCCACAAAGCAGGCCAGGACAAATACTGTTAAATGAGAAATTAAAGTGGTGGAACCTCCAAATCCAATCAGCCCTCCAAGTGCAATAATCAAAGCCAGCATTATGAATTTTGGCCAAATTTTATTTTTAGTTGTTTTGGCGCGTTTTGCCGTAGCTGCTTCTTCAGTGACAGTTTCCTGCCTTTCAGGCTGAACAGGCTGTTGTGTCTCGGTTACCTGTCTTGCAGGGTCCCAGATAACATTTCCTTGATGTACAACCGTGATTGCTCCGGTAATTTCATCTTCCAGGTCAAGCTCGAGTTTCCCGTCCCTGCTGAGATATTGAATCAATTTTGCTGTATTGTTGCTGTATAGCTGACTGGCCTGAGTAGGTAAACGGCTGGGAAGATCAGTAAAACCTATGATGATAACTTTTTTGTAGAGACGAAATTCCCCTGGTTTTGTCATTTCACAATTTCCTCCTTCTTCGGCAGCCAAATCAACTATGATTGATCCAGGAATCATGCTCTCCACCATTTCTTTAGTAATCAGTATTGGTGACTTCTTGCCAGGAACAGCAGCTGTTGTAATAATGATGTTTACTTCTTTTGCCTGTTCCGCTATCAAATTCATTTCTGCTTCGATGAATTCTTTGCTCATTGTTTTTCCGTAACCCCCACTGCCGGTGCCGTCCTCTTTATAGTCAATTTCCAGGTATTCTGCTCCCATGCTTATTACTTCTTCACGCACTGAGGTACGTGTGTCAAATGCCCTTACTATTGCTCCCAGGCTTTGTGCACAACCTATTGCAGAAAGTCCCGCTACACCGGCACCGATTACCAGTACTTTAGCTGGAGGGATTTT
>CAJXDX010000060.1 GCA_913052275.1 uncultured Pseudomonadota bacterium
AATCCATGAATTTTCATGGTTGCGGCCAAGCACTATCCCACGTCCCGGGTAAGCGTTCTCAGAAATATGCCTGCTGAAATTACGTGCAGCAAGCTCTTTAATCAATTCAATATTCGTAAAGCTCAAATTGTTCGTGATGCAAATCGTCTGAAACTTTGAAAGTAATGGTGCGTCCCATTTCCTCTTCCAGTGATTCAACTGCTTCCTGCTCTTCCTGCTGGATATATCTGTGGACATCAGAGTGCAAAAATAAGGTTATGGAACCTTTAGTGTTTTGGCGGCAGCTTCTTCTGATTTCCCTAAAGGCTTCATAGCTGACCGTCGAAGCTGACTTGATCTGACCGGTTCCATCACAATATGGACAGGGATCACAAAGGTAGCGGTTAAGATTTTCACGATCACGCTTACGTGTCATTTCCACCAGTCCCATCTCGCTGATCTGTAAAATCTTGCTTCGTGCCTTATCAGTGCGCAGGTGGTCCTTAAGAGTCTGATAAACCATCTGCCGATGCTGCTGACTTTCCATGTCGATGAAATCGATAATGATTATTCCCCCGATATTACGCAATTGCAGCTGGTAGACGATCTCCTCAGCAGCTTCAATGTTGGTTCGGAAAATCGTATTTTCATGACTTTCCTTACCCACAAAACGGCCTGTATTCACATCAACCGAAGTAAGTGCTTCAGTCTGATCAATCACAAGGTGCCCTCCGGAACGCAGCCAGACTTTATTTCCAAGAGCGCGATCTATTTCATTCTCAATTCCGTAATGGTCAAATAAAGGTTCCGGTTTTGTGTAGTTCTCCAGCACAGAACTGTAACGCGGCAGATAGGACCGTACAAACTGGCGAATTTTTTGAAACTGCGTCTTATCATCCACCACCAGCTTCCTTACATCAGAAGAGAAAATATCACGGATGGTACGGAAAACAACATTCAGATCTGAATGCAAAAGCGACGGCGCTGGAAGTGAGCGGAACTTTTCCAGGATATCGTTCCATATTGATACGAGGTAATTAATATCAGAATGCAAATCTTCTTCAGTGTGCCCTTCTGCCACAGTACGAATGATGAATCCTGAATTTTCAGGGCGCAGACGATCCACAATTTCCTTGAGCCGCTCACGTTCTCTTTCCATGCTGATTTGACGGGAAACCCCTAAAGTCTGCGTTGTCGGCAGATAAACCAGGTTCCTTCCCGGTATTGAAACATGGTTTGTGATTCGGGCGCCCTTTGTTCCGATCGGGCCTTTTGAAACCTGTACCAGAACATCCTGTCCTTCCTGAATCAACTGACCGATTTCTTTTTTTTCACCATTTTCCCTTGGAGAATCTCCAAGTATTTCATTTTCAGGAAGTATGTCGTCAATATGTAAAAATGCTGCCCTTTCTTCGCCAATGTCAACAAATGCTGACTCCATTCCCGGCAGGACATTCAGTACTTTCCCTTTGTAAATATTGTCCACAACACGCATTACTTTTTCACGCTCATGGTGCAGTTCAGTCAAGAGTCCTCCTTCCATCACTGCAACACGGGTCTCATGCGAGGTGTGATTTATGATAATTTCTTTTGTCATATCAATTATGAATTACGAATGATTATTTCTTTCATTTCCCTGACTGCTTGAGAAATTCCTACAAAAATTGCCCGGCTGACAATGCTGTGACCGATGTTTAATTCGCGTAAATGCGGAAGACCGCAAATCCGCTGGGTATTGATATAGTTCAGTCCGTGTCCGGCATTCACCTGCAGTTTTTGCTGATGAGCGGTTTCTGCTCCTGATACCAGGCGCTGGTATTCACTGTCAAGTTCGGCAATGTTTTTCACATTTGCATAACAGCCGGTATGCAGTTCAACATCCTCGGCGCCTATTTCTCTGCTTGCCTTGATCTGCTCTTCTTCAGGATCAATGAACAGGCTGACACGGATTCCGGCGTCACGAATCTGTTTAATTCCATCGCGCATTATATTTGAGGCTCCAATTACATCGAGTCCGCCTTCGGTTGTGATCTCTTCACGTTTTTCCGGAACTAAGGTAACAATGTCCGGACGAATCTCGAGTGCAATGCCAAACATTTCTTCTGTGGCAGCCATTTCAAGGTTCAGTCTGGTTTGCACTGTTTGCCTCAGAATTCGCACGTCCCGATCTATGATGTGCCTGCGGTCTTCACGCAGATGAATCGTTATACCGTCCGCTCCAGCCAGCTCCACAAGTCCTGCTGCGGTTACAGGATCAGGCTCGCTTATCTGTCGCGCCTGACGCACTGTTGCCACATGATCGATGTTGATATGCAATGCAATCATTTTTAGTTTTTTTCATTTTTAACCCAGACTGAAACAATGGGCCACTGCTGCAGAACTGTTATTCCTTCAGGAGTAACAACTTTTGGTGTCACTTTAGGATACTCTCCGGGCTCGAATGTTGAAAGATCAATTTCACCAATAAAATCATCTTTATCAAGTTCCTTAATTATGCCTTCTGGTCCTTCCACAAACACATTGAATGTCTTGGGATTTATAACGCTCACGTATTCAACATTACTCAATTGAACCGGAACATTGTCAAATCTCCTCCTGATGGGCAAACTGTTAATGGTTACTTCCGCAGTGTAGTAATCAACATCCTGGTGGATTACCTGCACATTCCCTCCCGGCAGATCCAGATCAACCCTCATGGTGGCGCTTTCTTTGAGTCCTTCCAGTTCAATCTCATGTGCTGAAATATGATCAAGTTTTTCCAGCACCGAACGCGGACCCCGCATGGTAAGCGTGTCAGGAACTATTTTTATAGCACCAAGCAGGTAACCTGTTTTCGGTGTCCCTTGATAACGGGGTTTTATGGGATAAGTTTTTTCGATCAGCTCCTCGATGCTGACAGTAATCTGCGATGGATGAATGCGGGTTATTTGTACCTTGACCGGAGATAAAATATGATTTTCTGTGAGCACATAGGACAAGGTTCCTTCCTTAGCATTTTCCAAATCCAGAACTGCCTGAATCTCCTGTGGGTTAAATGATTCCCTGCTGTTTGTGTGTGCAACTATGTTCACCTGCGGCGGATCAGACGTAACCTGGAATGCTGTAGAGACGTTCTTGAAAACCACCGGAGCATAAAAACTCATCTGAATAGGTTCTCCGGATTTTCTTGCCAGAAACCAGACGAATACGGCCAGGACCACTGCCAGTACTTTATAAGAAACATCAGTTCGCATTTGTCCAGCTCAGTTTGTTTTCAGAGAAGGATTTTTTGAGGCCACTGCAGCCGTACCTGTTTGAGAAGTTGTTTCAGCTTTCTCAGTCTCTTTTTTCCTGGAAGTATCCTTAATCTCCTTTTTATGGATTGAAGCAGGGATTTTACCTGCAAGTACCTCCAGCAGGTCTTTGCGAATATCTTCATTTTTTCCTCGGATCAACTGCCCGCGGTAACTGAGGCTGATTTCTTTGCGTTCTTCCGAAACAATCAGTACTGCTGCATCAGTTTCTTCAGTCAGACCTATTGCGGCACGATGCCTCGTTCCCAGTGAAGAGCTCAGCCTGCTGTTCATGGAAACCGGCAGTATGCATTGAGCAGCCAGCAAATCACCTTTGTTGCTGATAACAACGGCACCGTCGTGCAAAGGTGATGAAGGATGAAAGATACTCAGCAAAAGCGATTCACTGACAGCAGCATTTATCTGTGTTCCACGGTCGCTGTAATTCTTTAGACCGACTTCCTGTTCCAGTACTATCAGAGCACCGATGCTTTTCTGTGACATCACCAGGCAAGCCTGGAGTATGCTGTCCACCACATCCCTTTTTTTGTCCAATCCTTCCCGGAAAAGTGTAAAAACTCCGATTTGCGCAAGCGCGTTCCGTATATCAGCCTGAAAGAGAACTACAAGCACCAGAACAAGAGATTGCCCTAAATTATCCAGCAGCAGCTGAGTAGCTTCCAGATTCATCATCAGTGAGACAAGATAAAGGCCCAGCAGAGCGACAAAACCAATAAGCATGGGGATGGTACGTGTTCCCCTGATTAGAATCAGAATGCGGTAGATTACCAGTGAAAGAAGTATTATGTCTAAAAGGTCTTGCCAGCGAAGGGAAAATTTACCGGTAAAGTAAGGCAAGAATGTTTCCACTGATATCTCGGGAAGGGTAAGAGGTTAGAGGTTATTTAATTACAGGCTATGCAATGTATTGTTGTCAGATTATATTTTGTCTTACAGAACAGCATTGTTCCGGATGCTTATTTTGTTTTTTGTTTGTCAGTCTTAACAGTACTCTTTTTTGCTTTTGGCTCATACTCCTGCATAGCCTGAAGCACACAATCTCCATCGATAGTTTCCTGCTCAATCAATGTTTTTGCAAGAGATTCCAGTGCTTTGCGGTATTTTTTCAATATTTTTTTTGCGCGTTCATAAGAGGAACTTAGAATCTCCAGCACTTCCTCATCAATCATGCGCATGGATTCATTGCTGAATTCCTTGTGCTGCTGCAGGTCTCGTCCAAGAAAAACATGTCCTGCATCTTCCACGTATGTCAGCGGTCCAAGTTTTTCACTCATTCCCCACTGGCACACCATTTTGCGGGCAAGTTCAGTAGCTCTTTTCAGGTCATCACTTGCACCTGTAGTGTAACGATTGAAAACCAGCTGCTCTGCCGCACGTCCTCCCATTGTCATGGCAATTTGTCCCAGCAATGCTCGTTTGTTATGGCTGTGCCTGTCTTCTTCCGGCAGCAGCATGGTAACCCCCAAAGCACGACCACGTGGAATTATACTCACCTTGTGAATGGGATCAACTTCTTCGATGCTGGCTGCAACAAGAGCATGTCCGACTTCGTGATAGGCAGTGGTTTCCTTTTCTTCATCGCTTATCAGCAGACTCCTGCGTTCCGCGCCCATCATTACTTTATCCCTGGCATGTTCAAAATCCTCGTTGCCAACTGTTTCCTTATCCTGCCTTGCTGCCCAAAGTGCGGCCTCGTTGACAAGATTTGCCAGGTCTGCACCTGTAAAACCGGGAGTCCCACGAGCAATTGTGTTAAGACTTACTTCCTTATCCAGCTCAATATTCTTGCTGTGAGTTTTAAGAATGTTTTCCCGCCCCTTGATATCAGGCGCCGGAACGACCACATGCCTGTCAAAACGTCCCGGACGCAGCAGGGCCGGGTCAAGCACATCCGGACGGTTTGTAGCCGCAATCACAATAATACCTTCATTGACCTCAAATCCGTCCATTTCCACAAGCAGCTGGTTAAGCGTCTGCTCCCGCTCATCGTTACCCCCTCCAAGTCCTGCGCCGCGGCTGCGTCCCACCGCATCAATTTCGTCAATGAAGATGATGCACGGGGCGTGTTTTTTTCCCTGCACGAACATATCCCGAACTCGGCTGGCTCCAACACCTACAAACATTTCTACAAAATCAGACCCGCTGATACTGAAAAAAGGTACCGCCGCTTCCCCGGCAATTGCCTTGGCAAGCAATGTTTTTCCTGTCCCAGGTTCTCCCATCAGCAAAACTCCACGTGGAATTTCACCACCGAGACGCTCAAATTTTCCGGGATCCTTGAGAAAATCCACAATTTCCTCAAGTTCTTCTCGAGATTCATCAATCCCCTGTACGTCTCCAAATTTTATAGGATTGTCTTCTGTGTTGGTTATCCGTGAACGAATTTTGCCAAAACCCATCGCACGGCTCCCGCCTCCCTGCACCTGTCGCATAAAGAAAAGCCAGATTCCAATGATAAGGATCATCGGAAGCCAGCTGTTGAGAATGGCCAGAAACAGATTGGTTTGATCTGTAGGTTCCACCCGAACACGAACCTGATGGCGATCAAGTATTTCAAACAGGGCCGGATAGTTGGGAACCTGAGTTTGGAATGAGCCGTTTGTGTTGCTTACTCCGTGTACCTGACTGCCTCGTATAGAAACCTCGAGTACTGATCCGGATTCAATTTGTGAAATAAATTCTGAGAAAGTTATTTTCCTTTCGTCTGATTCCCTGGGACCGACAAGATTGAAAAGCATAAGCATAACCAGGCCGATCACCAGCCAAATCCCTATATTTCTTAAAAAAGTGTTCACAGATTTATAAATTTAATGTTATTAAATATGATTGTAAACAGTATCACAATCACGGCTTAAAAACAAGTTTGAGGCCAATAAAATACTGATTATAATTAAATTGGTTAATAATATACTTCTTTCACTAAATAAGCGACAATCATTAAGGGTTTTTCACTTGACATGAAAACCGGAATTACTCGAAGATGCTGTAAAAACCTGATAATTATTTACGTAAAGAATTGTGAGCGAAAATAAAATTAGTCTGCGCAGAGTGGGGATTTTTTCTACACAGTCAGAGCAGCCCCTGTACGATTTTCTGCAGGATTGGTTTGTACCGCACGGCATAGAGATGTCTACGCTTGAAGAAGGTGTAAAAAGCAGGGACGGCCTGGACCTGGTTATTTCATTTGGCGGTGATGGAACCGTGCTGGCGGCTTTGAGCCTGTTTCCGCAATGCCCCGTTCTTGCAGTCAATTTCGGCAATGTAGGATTTCTGACGGCGGGAGACCGGGAAGAACTGGCTGATATGCTGCAAAGCGTACTTGACGGAAATTATATAATCAGTGAACGTTCTGTGCTTGAATGCGTGCACCCTCATGGAACTGATTATGCAGTGAATGAAATTGTAATTCGGGGCGCTACAAGGCTGATTGCAGTAGAGTTAAGCATTAATGATCAGCATATCAGGCGTGTTCGCGGGGATGGCGTGATTGTAGGTACTGCCACTGGAAGCACTGCATATTTGCTGGCAGCCGGTTCTCCGATCGTGATGCCGGAATTGCGCTGTATGATCATCACAGGCCTGAATGAGTATGATTTCAGGTCTCGGCACCTGGTAATAACGGCCGACTCTAAAATCAGGCTGGCAGTTTCGGAGCAAACCCATGAAAAGGAAATATATCTTTCAGCTGACGGAAAAGAAAAAGTGCCTCTTGAAATTGGTGACGAAGTCTTGATTCGTGAATCAAGCAGGCAGGCAAAATTAATTTTCATGGAAAAGAATTATTTTTTTCACAACCTCTCTTCCCGCCTGTCATGGTTTCGCAGCGGTGAAAAATAGCAGCATCTAATTATGAATTTAAGGTGGCGTTTTTCCGGCGGAATACTGTTTTCACTGACATTTCATGCTTTATTGATTTCTGCCTTGCTTTACGCTTATCCAGGAATAAAAAGTAAAAGTGAATGGATTTGGAAAGAATTACCTGTATTTTCAGCTGAAAAAATGCCTGCATCTGTTTCAAGCTTTGAAAATGCAGATAAGGATCTAGATATTATCTCTGCAGATAAAATGATTTTTCCTGATCTTGTTATAATCAGAAAACCAAAAAAACGCCCAGTTACTCCTTTAAAAAAAGCAGTTCCAAAACCGCAATATACTCTAAATAAAATCCTTACTCAGGTAGGGAAATTCCCAGAACGTGTTAATAAACCAAGTTCAAATAAACAACTTTCAGCACCAGTGGTTTCATTATTGTCACTTTTACCTCCAGTAAGTATGCAAAGCAAGGTTCAGGGAAATAGGGTCTCTTTCAGTACCAATGAACAGAATAATGTCGCCAGTTTTGATACCAATGAACTGAAGAATTATCTCAATGGGTTGAGTAAATTTCTATCTGAAGGATGGGAAGTTCCAATACATTTGAAGGAAAGTCAAGTTACAGTAGCAATTATGTTTGAAATCAATAAAAATGGTAAAATACTTAATTGGAAACTGGAAGAATCCGGATCATCGGCACTTCACAATTCTGTCAACAATCTGATGAAAAACTTGCAATTCCTGCCAGCCTTGCCAAAGTCCTATCCAGAAAATTCCTACATATTTGGCGTGCGGTTCTCCCCGACAATTCCCAAAAAATAAGATGCCGGTGAATTATAAAAACAAATTCCATCTGCTGAAATTACACCTGAGATTTTGTTTATTTATACTCTCAGGAATTGTTTTGCTTTCAGCCGAAAGAACCACGTTGGCAATTGATTATATTGAAATCACCAACCCAAAATTCATTCCAGTGAAGGTGGGAGTCGCAATTGGAGCAGGCCAGGAAGCAGACGAAGTACAAAAAGTTTTTAAGGCAAATTTAGATAAAGTACTTTATTTCCAAATAATTCCGGGGACTAAACAGGAATTTGAAGAGTCTGATTACATTGTTTTTCACCTCGACCTTGAACTGAAAAACAATCCTGTTCAGCTTAATTCAACAATCTGGTCACAGGGGAAAAAAGAGGCAGTTGCTATGAAATCGTTTGAGCTCGGAAATGACCAGGATATAAGAGAAATTGGACTGGCAGTGTCAGACTGGTTTGTGGAAAATACATTGCAGTTTAATGGAGTCGCAACCAGTAAAATTGCCTACACCGCCCAAAAAACAAATCGGCGGAAAAACATTATGCTCAGCAGTTATGACGGTACAGTAATTCAAAGATTCTCCTACAATCTTGGATCCAATAATTTTTCCAGCTGGTCATTTGATAACAAGAATATTCTTTACACAACTTTTACGCGTTCTAAAGCCCAACTTGCCATTCAGCCTTCAATAAGGCTGCGATCAAAAATTCTTGCATTCCCTGTAGGTTCCCAGCCTTTAGGAGCAAGCTGGCATCCTGATGGAAAATCTATCCTGCTAACATTGATGAAACAGGGGAATGCCGATATTTACAGTTACAATCTTTCAGATGCAAAACTTGAAAGTCTGTTCAGCTGGAAAAGCCTGGAGACCTCACCCCATATGTCTCCGGACGGAAAGAAAATAGCATTTGTTTCTGACACTGCTTATCCACGCAGGCCTCAAATTTATATTCATAATTTGGCAACTGAAAAAACAGAACGTGTAACTTTCAAAGGCAATTACAACAGTTCCCCTAAATGGTCTCCCGATAGTACACAACTGGTATATGAAAGACAGAAAAAAAGTATTTTTCAGCTTTATAAATATAATTTGCTCACCCGCCGTCATGTTCAACTGACATTCGGGCGACATGATTCTGAAAAACCCGACTGGTCACCAAATGGTAAGCAGATCATTTTTTCGGCAAAAATGAAAAAAGTTCCCAAGCTCTACTACATCTCATCTTTTGGAGGACGTACCATTCGTGTTACCAAAAGCCCCCCGAATATTTCCGAGACAAATCCTGTCTGGAGCAAATAGTCACTGCAATATTAGTTTGCACCTGACAGGAAATCATTTAAAAATATTTTCCGTCTCACTGCCATTTTTTCGTAATAACACAAATTAGCAGCCAGCAGGATTTACATTGATTTCCAGGAAGATTTTCAGTCGTTTTAATCTCTTTTTGATATTCTCCTTTTTTTTCATTATTGGCTGTACATCTACAGGAACAAAAAAAACTCCTGCGCAAAAAGACACCGAAGCAATTGCCGAGTTGAAGCAAAAGCTTTTGCAGCAGGAAGCGCTTTTGAAACGCATGCAAACATTGACTGCAAATCAGCTTCTGCTTAACAACGAACTGGAGCAGTCAATCCCTCCACAGGATTTGCTTGAATCACTGCAAAACGGATTTGTTGAACTACGGAATAATTCTC
>CAJXDX010000061.1 GCA_913052275.1 uncultured Pseudomonadota bacterium
GGGGACTTGCTCTATATGATATACTTTTCCTGGATCAGTATAAAGCAGGAGATTCAGTGGAGTTAAGTGTAATTCGGAAAAGAAAACCTGTGATCTTACACACAAAGGTAACAACATATGGAAATGACGGACACCTGGTGCCATTGAAAAGAGTCGGTTATTCACCAAGATATATTATACAGGGAGGTTTTTTATTTCAGGAATTGACGATTGATTACCTGTCAATTTGGGGTAAAAACTGGAGAACAAGGGCCCCTCTGCGGCTGCGTTTATTTTTAGAGCAAAATAAAACCGTGATGATACCAGGCAAAAACAATTCCGAAAAAAAATCGGTTTTAAATAAAAAAAATCCCAAACATCAGTCTCGCGTTGTTCTGGTCACACAAGTTATTCCTGATGCAATTAATATTGGATACCAAAATCTTTCTAATGCTGTTGTACTTAAAATCAATGATCAGTCTATACACAGTTTGATAGATGTTTCAGAGGCATTCTTAAAGCCAAAAAACGAGTCCCATCGAATAGATTTTCTACCAGGTTCAGAACGTATGAGTGTGGTTTTGCCTGAAGAAAAACTCGAAGAATCAAATCAGCGCATTAAAAACAATTATCGTATTCCAAAAATGTTTTCTCTTTAAATCACTCATAAGAAATAATTCAAGTTTTGTCTACAAAATCTCACCAAAGCCACGCAGGTTACGGGAAAATATTTTCAAAGAATCATACAGATCTTAAATCATATCTAAACGCAGTCGGTGAATGGATTGAGAAAGAAACAATAAGACATATTCCCGAAGGTGAGCCAAAAGAATATCTTTATGATTTAATGAGGGATTATCCTCAACGCGGAGGAAAAAGATTTCGTCCTGCTCTTGTATTACTCAGTTGTGAATTATTTGGTGGAGATCCTCATGACGCTATGATTTCCGCCATCGCCTTTGAGTTATTTCATAATTTTGCATTAATTCATGACGACATAGAAGATAAGTCCTTACTTAGACGCGGGGAGCCTACATTACATCGCAAGTACGGAACAGCCTTGGCTATCAATTCCGGAGACGCCTTGCATTGCCTGTTGCATGAGATCCTGCTTGATAACTATCCAAGATTGGGCAGTAAGCTGGCTTTACGAATTCACAAACATATGAACATATTGATGCAGTATACTTTCGAAGGTCAGGCTCTTGACATTGGCTGGATAGCAGATAACAAATTTCCGAACCGAGATGAGTATCGTAATATGATCAGCAAAAAAACAGGCTGGTACTCAGGCAAAGGCCCCTGCCAGTGTGGAGCTTTGATAGCGGGAGCTTCCGAAACTGAGTTGGATACAATTGGCAGTTTTGGTGAAGCTATAGGAATTGGTTTTCAGGTACGTGATGATTTGCTGAATTTAATTGAAGAAAGCGAGAATGAAGCTCCCAGAGCAGGTTCTGGTGGTTATGGTAAAGAACGCGGAGGAGACATCGCAGAAGGGAAGCGCACATTAATTACAATTGAATTACTGGAAAGGCTTTCAGAGCAAGATTCCGTCAGGGCACGTGATATACTGCTTCAGTCTCGTGAAACAGTTTCAAATACTGATATAGACTGGTTTATTGCTCAAGCTGAAAGTACTGGTGCCCTTGATGCTGTTTCAAAGTACTGTTATGAACATGTCGAATTTGCTTCCTCAGCTTTAAAAAAACTGCCCGATAATCATGCAAGTAAACTTTTGTCAGAGATTGTAAACTATTTAACTTTAGATCGAAAAGCTTAAATTGTACTTAAAAAATGAATCGACAACCAGAAAACATGATGTTAAAATGCAGTGTTTACTATCTGAAAAAAATTATAGTTTTCATCAATTAAATTTCAATGGTACAGGATGAACAAAGGATTATTAATCTTTTATCTGAACCGCTCAAAATTGCAGGATTTGATCTGATTGAGGTCAAGGTCAGTACGCAGAATGCCAAGAAAACAATACAACTTTATATCGACAGTCCAAACGGCATTCGAATAGATGATTGTGTAACTGTTAATCAAATTACTAAGAATATTTTTGGAAAAACGAATCATCAGTATAAGGATTACGTGCTGGAAGTCTCGTCACCAGGAATATTCAGGAAATTAAAAACACCTGATCATTTTAAATCTTCCACTGGCAAACGTATCAAGGTACATTTAGAGAAAAAAATAGAAGGACTTATGACTGTGACAGGTGATTTACAGAAATGTAATGAAGAAACAATTTGTATACAACCGGATACAAACAGCTCAGATATAATTATACCGTATTCACTTATATCAAGAGCTAATCTTGAGCCATTATTAAAATTCTGAAATTATTATTTGATTCTGAAAATTAGAACGTAAAGAAAAAGGTACAACTTGAAAGAGAATTTATACGAAATCATCATAGACTTCTCAAAAGAGAAGGGGTTGGATCATGAAGTTGTGAAAAAACTTGTGGAACAGTCACTTATTCAGGCAGCCCAGAGAAAACTTCCCTATCAAGAAATTGAAGGTCAAATAGACGAAAAAACAGGAAAAATAAATTTGTACCATTTCAAGGAAGTAGTTGATCTGGTTGAGGACCCCAATAATGAAATTTCTGTAGAAGATGTATTTGAAATAGACCCAGAAGCAGGCATTGGTGACGAAGTTGAGTATGAAATCAGTGATCGTGAATTTCAGCGAATTGCGCATTCAACAAGACCAATAATATTCGGTAGCTTAAAAGAAGCTGAGCGTCAAATGGTAGTTTCAACTTTCACAGAAAAAATTGGAGAAGTTTTAACCGGAACAGTTTTAAGAGTTGAACCTAACGGTCGCGTTGCCTTAAGTTTCCAAAATAAAGTTGAAGCATATCTCTTCCGCAGGGAGCAAATATACGGTGAGAACTTCACTTTTGGGGATCACGTTAGAGTTTTGCTGCTGGATGTGAATGACAATCCGCACAAAGATTCACAACTCACAATTTCAAGAACACATCCAGGATTACTAATTAAGTTATTCGAAATGGAGGTTCCTGAAATTTACGATGGTATAGTTAAAATAGTAAGCGCATCAAGGGAGCCTGGCAGAAGGGCAAAAATATCTGTGTATTCAACTGATGAAGAAGTAGATCCGGTAGGTTCATGTGTAGGTATGCGCGGCAGCAGGGTACAAACTATAGTAAATGATTTAAATGGAGAAAAAATAGATATTGTACGCTGGAGTGAAGATATAGACGTTTATACATGTAATGCACTTTCACCTGCAGAAATAGACAGTCTTGAAATTGATGAAGATGAAAAACAAATTGATGTAGTAGTTGCTCCAAATCAACTTTCACTGGCAATCGGACACAAGGGGCAAAATGTACGCTTGGCCTCAAAATTAATTGGTTACAAAATCAATGTTGTTGCTTCAGAAGAAGAGGACCTCTCTATTGATGAACAGCTGGAAAAAGAGTTAGCAAAATCAAATAATGATGGTGATGAAGATTCAGAAAAAACAGTTGAGCACACAGAAGCCATCAAAGATGAAGAATTAGACGAAACCGCTGCAGATATTGAGCTTAAAGAGGAAGTCCAGCCAGAATCTAATGAATCAGCAGATGTATTAATAAAGGAAGAAGTTTCGGAGGACTCAGATGAAATCATCGAAAACAAAAATAAAGATGATAATCCGACAGAAGAAGTCACGGAACAAATTGAAGAAAATGCTGACTTTGAAACTAATTATATAACCGAAACTGTTGCCGATTCAAAAAAAAGTGGAACAAAAGAAAAACCTGAATTGGAAGCCGAAGTAGAACCAGATGCAACATGAAACAAACTATTGAACAATTATTTCAGTAATTTTGATTAAATATACAAATCCAGGAGATGTCGGAAGTAAGAGTTTTTGAGCTGGCAAAAGAATTAAAAATGCCTGCAAAACAGCTTCTCAGTAGAATGCGTAAAGCAGGAATACCTGTTACGGGAAATTTCTCTGAGATGTCGGTTGAACAAGCTGAAATAGTTAGAAAAATGGCAAAAAGCGCCAAAGGCATTGTTGTGCCTGAATCTGTGAAACGAACGACTATACGTCAAAAAAAACCATCTGAAAAAACAACAGAAGAGACTGATCTTCCAGAAAACAGGAAAAAAGTTAAAACTTCTAAAATAGTAACAATTTCTACCAAATCTAAATCAGATGAAGATGAAGTTGAAGAAGCACCTAAAAGGAGAGTTCGCAGGAAGAGAACAGATAGCCCGCCAAGTATAAAAGAAGCTGATTCTGAGAGTGAAATAACAAGCAAACTTGAATCAGATAAAATAGATTCAAGTTCTCATGGAGCAATAATCCCTGAAAATTCAGTAGCGAAAAAGAAAGAATTCTTAAAGAAGAGCAATGACTCAGACTCAAAATTTGAAAAATATTTTGACAAAAATATTATTGAATTCCCTCATGAAAGAACTGCCCCTCCAGATCAGACAGATGATTTATTAGATGAAAAACTTTCAGAAGAGAAGGCCCATACTGATGACTCAGTTCCAACCAGGCCTGAAAATAAATCAAAGAAGACCAAGTATGTATTTAAATACACACATACTGAAGAAAAAGAGTTTCCAGCAAAAAGAAAAAATCTTCGACGTCAAGATGCAGAGATTCGACGAAGAGGTGGAGGAGGACAAAGGGACTATTATAATATTCGTGAAAGAAGACCACGCCGCCAAAAGAAAGCCGTCCTGAAAGATCAGCTCAGTGTAAAAGTCCAGGAAAAAACACCTGAAACTGATCAGCCCAAACATGTTTTCAATCCCAGAAAGAAAAGTATCCGCATAGGTAATCAAGTTGGAGTGGCTGAACTTGCGGGATTGATTGGTATTAAAGTTCCGGAAATATTAAAAAAATTGATGTCGTTAGGCATAATGGCAACCATCAACCAAACAATCACCGGTGAAACTGCTGAACTTATTGCCGCTGATTTTGACATCACAGTTGAGGTAGAAACTTTTGAGTTATCTGATCTTTTGAAAGAGGAAGAACTGGATGTTTCTCAACTGGAATCACGTGCTCCAATTGTAACAATCATGGGACATGTAGACCACGGTAAGACGTCGCTGCTTGACAAAATTCGTGAGACTCGTATTGCATCAGGAGAAGCAGGCGGTATTACACAGCATATTGGTGCATATCATCTGAAAGTAGGTGGAAATAGCATCACTTTTCTCGATACACCCGGACACGAAGCATTTACTTCAATGCGTGCCAGAGGTGCCAACATAACTGATATAGTTGTTCTGGTTGTTGCTGCAGACGATAAAGTTCAACCTCAAACAATTGAAGCAATTCAGCACGCTCGCGCAGCAGACGTGCCAATCATTGTCGCAGTTAATAAAATTGATCGTCCAGAATCCGATCCTATGAGAATCCAACAGGAACTGCTGGCTCACGAATTGATCCCGGAAGACTTGGGAGGCAGTAACATTTTCGTCAAGGTTTCTGCTAAAACAGGAGAAGGAATAGATGAGCTACTGGAAATGATACATTTACAGGCTGAAATTCTGGAACTTAAGTCTACTCCAAAAGGCTCTGCTCGCGGAACTATAATTGAATCACGCGTGCGTAAAGGACAGGGCCCTGTGGGTACAGTTCTAGTTCAGCGAGGAACAATCAAGATCGGTGATTATTTCGTTATGGGCAGTATTCACGGAAGAATTAGGGCTATGTTCAATGAAAGCGGTGTCCCATTGGTTGAAGCTGGACCTTCAATACCAGTTGAAATATCAGGATTAAGCAACGTGCCTGAGGTAGGAGAAATGTTTGTAGTTCTTGATGATGAAAAAAACGCCCGACTTATCGCAGAGGAACAGGAATACAAACTAAGAGCAGAAACAATTCGCGAACAGCAGAAAACAAGTCTGGACAATCTCTTCAACAAAATAGAAGAAGGAGAAGCAACAGAGCTTCGTCTTATTTTAAAAGGCGATGTACAAGGTTCAGTTGAAGCACTGAAGACATCAATAGAACAAATTGGCGATGAACGGATTTCTACGCGTTTCCTGCTTTGTGCAGTGGGCAACGTTACAGAAACAGATATTACATTAGCATCTGCATCGGACGCAATTATTGTTGGTTTCAACGTACAAATGGATGCAAAAGCCAGAGAAATTCGTGCAAATGAAGGAGTTGATGTAAGGCTTTACGATGTAATTTATAACGCATTGGATGACATAAAAGCCGCAATGGAAGGCCTCCTTGAACCTGAAATTCGTGAAGAAATTGTTGGTCATTTGGAAATCCGTCAGGTATTCTCTTCCGGTAAAAATGGCATGGTAGTCGGAGGTCTTGTTACAGACGGCAAGATGTACCGGAATTGTATGATTCGTGTGCTTCGTAATGAAAAAAACATCTTTGAGGGTTCCATTATTTCTTTAAAACGTTTTAAAGACGATGTTCAGGAAGTTTTACAAAATTATGAGTGCGGTATGGTGCTGGAATTTTCTGAAATTGAAAATGGTGACATTGTAGAGGCCTATGAACAAATTGAAGAGAGCGCAAAATTGTAATAAGAAAAAATGAATAAATCAGGAAAAACGAACCTCAGCTCATTGGTGCATAGACGTCTTTCAGAAGTACTGCTCTTTGAAAGCAATGACCCACGGTTTAGTAATGTCACCATAAGCCGGGTTGAAGCGTCTGCTAATCTGTCATTTGCAAAAGTTTTTGTATCTATATTTCCACCAGAAGGACACGATGAATTAATCAAATCATTAAACCATGCATCAGGATTTTTCAGCCGGCAGCTGGGTCAGGTTTTGAACACACGCAATACACCTCAGTTGATTTTTAAATATGATTCCGGTTTTGATCACAGCGATGAAATTGAAACATTGCTGAAAGGAGTTCTTCCAGAAGACTCAGAAGGCCTGCAAAAAACCGTAAATAGACACAAATAATCAGATATTCCGGTAATGCATTTACTATTTATGGCTAAATCTAAAGAGTCGCTTGAGGATCATCAATATTGATAAGCCCAAGGGTTGGACATCATTCGATGTAGTTCGTTTAATTAAACGGAAATTCAAAGAAAACAAGGTTGGACATCTTGGCACTTTAGACCCGATGGCAACAGGTGTTTTGCCTGTATTTTTAGGCAAAGCCACTCGCCTGATTCCACTTTTCAATGAATCAGATAAAACCTACCGTGCAGTATGTAAATTTGGTGAATCAACAGATACATTTGATGCAGAAGGTTCTGTAACAAATATCAGTGACACCAGATACTTAAATCCTGAAAAAATTAAACACTCAGTCAAATTCTTTCAGGGTGAGCAGTTACAAAAAACACCTGCATTTTCAGCCATAAAAATCAACGGGACTCCTGCTTATAAATTAGCAAGGCAAGGCCTGAAAATTCCAAACAAAACAAGGTCTGTTATATTTCATGAGTTGGTTGTTGAATCCATTGATTTACCTTATGTGCAAATACGGGTTCATTGTTCAAAAGGAACATACATCCGTTCCTTTGCTAATGATTTAGGACATTTATTGAAAGTTGGAGCACACCTTACTTCTCTGGAAAGGTTAGCCTGTGGGAAATGGTTCCGTACTGATAATTCTGTCTCTGTAGAGAAACTGGAAAAAATGGAAATGGGAAACAAAATACCTTGGATTAATCCAATAGAAATTTTAAATCACTTTTACACGTTTGCAGCAAATTCCAGGATGGTTGCCAATATAAAAAATGGACGAGCCGTTCAAGTTTCGGAGATGACAAGTATAGATGAAAATTTGGAGAAGAAAGAAAAAATATTCTTTACACAAGAAAATACTCCCAAGCAGGCCAAAGTTACTGACTCCAGCCAAAATTTAGTTGCGATAGGTCAAATTATATGGGAGAATGATATGAATTTTTTTAAACCGTCAAAAGTTTTCATATAGAGGATTAAAAACTGTAGATGCTAACAAAAAAAAGAAAGGTTGAAATTGTAAAAAAATTCGGCAAAAACACTGCCGATACCGGTTCTACTGAAGTACAGGTCGCACTATTAACTGAAAGAATTAATTCATTGACTGATCATTTGCGAAAACAGCCAACTGACTTTAGTTCCAGGCGTGGACTTTTAAAACTGATAGGACAGAGAAGAAATTTCATGAATTATCTAAAAAAAATAAATAGTGAGAGTCATGCTACTGTTTCTAAACAGCTTAAAATTCGCCTCAAGTGAACCACGTCAAGCATCACAGAAGACATAACCAAATGGGATTGTCTTCTATAAACTCAGCATTATTCTGCTGATGCTTCATTTTTTCTTTTCAATCCCTTCGTGTTTTTTAATACACATTCTGCATCCCCTCTTTAAGCTTTCCGTAAATAGGTTTAATCAAGATATAAGTTTTACTCTTGAAAATTTCTATGGAATTTCAGGTTTGCTCTTGCTTAACCGAAGTTAAAGTGTGTTATTGCGATTTACAGAATAATGAGAACTTTTACGGAATTTAAACCATTTTGAATCAAATGAACGAGGAATATCAGGAGAAAGATGAAATCAGTTGAAAGAGAATTTGGAACAGCAACTTTTAAGCTGGAAACAGGAAGAATGGCCAAACAGGCAAACGGGTCTGTATTAGTAACGTATGGTGACACAGTTGTACTTGTTGCTGCAACTGCAGAAAAAGGATCAGGGAGTGGCTCAGATTTTTTCCCACTATCAGTATTTTATGTAGAAAAAGCTTATGCCTCAGGTAGAATCCCCGGAGGATTTCTAAAACGTGAGTCTAGACTGTCAGATCATGAAACTTTAATTTCCCGAATTATTGACCGCCCTCTTAGACCATCCTTTGAAGAGAATTATCTGGCTGACACATTAATTTTGGCAACAGTCCTTAGTCACGATATGGTACACCCATCTGATGTTGCTGCAATGAATGGAGCATCAGCTGCTTTGGCAATTTCGGACATTCCATTTCATAATCCTATTGGGGGTGTAAGAGTTGGTCGTATCGATGAGGTTCTTACAATTAACCCTAGTCCAGAAATGCTTGAAAAGAGCGACCTAAATATTTTTATGGCTGCATCTAAAGACGCCATACTGATGGTTGAAGGGGAGGCAAATAATATCAGTGAATCTGTAATGCTGGATGCACTCTGGTACGGTCATGAACAAATCCAGCCTATTATTGCCATGCAGGAAGAATTAATGCAGAGTGTTGGAAAGAAAAAACGTAATGTAGAAGCACCTGAAACAGATACTGAACTAAAAAATAAAATCGAGGCAGTTGCACCTGAACGTTTGCGCAAGGCCTTGAGCATAAAAGATAAGCAGAAGCGCTATGAGAGTTTGGATACATTACATGATGAAATGAGTATTGAAATTCTTGGAGATGAGCCTGAAAGTGATACCGTTAAAGAGTTCAGTCAAATTTTTTCAGATATCAAAAAAGAAGAAATGCGTTCACGGTTGATTAATGAAAATATTCGTATCGACGGACGTAAACCTGAAGAAATCAGACCTATAACATGTGAAACAAAAGTTT
>CAJXDX010000062.1 GCA_913052275.1 uncultured Pseudomonadota bacterium
TTGACCTCAACCGAATCTTCAACGACCTGCCAGTAGTGGCGTTGATCATGACCCTAACTGAAATGGGTGCTCTGCTGATTGACGCACTAGCCTTTTCAAATGATCAGCAGTTAGCCGGAGCCATTCTTGTGGTTTTGACCGCCACGATCGTTTTCATGAATTTTGTCACTGACATCATACTAGCGCTGATGGACCCCCGTGTGCGCCAGGGACTGATGGGATAAAGGATGGGATTTTTTTTAAACAAGTCTGATGCGGCTACCGATCAAAACCTGAAAGAGGCGTATTTCACTGCTTCCCAAGGGCAGCTGATTCGGGCACGCTATAAGAGCAACCGTACTGCCATGTTCGCCGGATGGGTACTGACATTGATGATCCTGCTCGGATTTTTTAGTGAATTTCTGTCTCCTTATGAACCCACGATGGCTGGAAGGGACAAGAAGTATGAGAATGGCCCCCCGCAGATTCCAAAGTTCTGGGATGAAAACGGAGTTTCCTTCAGACCCTTCATTTACGGGACCAAGCGGGAACGCTCGTTAAAGACCAACTTTCGCTGGGTGATCTCCATTGATCGGCAGGACCGTCGCTATCTGCATTTCTTCGTTGAAGGATGGGAATACAGCTACATAAACCTTGACTGGGATTTGCCGGGGGAGGCCTTTGATCTGGATGTGAAGGCTTTGACATTCAGCACCCATTTATTTGGGGTTGATAAAGGGGGTGTTCACCTGTTTGGGACTGACAAAAGCGGTAAAGACATTTATTCTAGGACCCTGCGTGCGATCATGACTTCTCTCAAGTGTGGAATAATGGGAGTCCTAATTGCCTTCGTGCTGGCATTGGTGATTGGGGGTATCTCAGGTTATTATGGTGGCTGGATTGATCATATTTTGCAGATGATCACCGATGCAATCCGGACGGTGCCTCCCTTGCCTTTATTCATGGCGCTTGCGGCATTTCTTCCTCAAGAGTGGAGTGCAGAGGCCGTCTTTTTTGTCATTTCTTCCATATTGGGGCTAATCGGCTGGCCTACACTGGCACGAAGGATCCGTACCCATCTGCTCAGTGAACGCAGTCAGGATTACGTTCTTGCGGCCCAACTTTGCGGAGCTTCCTCAAACCATATTATTCGCCGTCATCTGCTGCCAAGCTTTACCAGTTATATCATTGTTGATTTAATGATTACGTTTCCTTATATGGTACGTTTGGAAACAGCACTAAGCTTCATTGGCCTGGGTCTGATCGATCCGGTAAGTTCGCTGGGCTCCATGATGCAGAATGTCTCCAAGGCCGATGTGCTTTTAAACTATCAGTGGTATTTCATCCCGGTCATTTTCTTCATCGTTTTCGTGCTGGCCTTCGTCTTTGTGGGAGATGGCTTGCGTGATGCCGCCGACCCTTATTCACAAATCAAGAAATGAGTCTGCTTTCCGTCGAAAACCTGTATCTGCAATTTGACACGGACGAGGGCCGCATCACGGCGGTGGATGACGTTTCATTTGAGTTGAACGCAGGTGAAGTGTTGGGGCTAGTCGGAGAATCTGGTTCTGGAAAGTCAGTTACAGCAAAATCATTGATGCAGCTCAATCCCTCTAACTCGGTATATGGTTCCGGAAGCAAAATTAATCTTGAGTTAGAAAACAATGTTATGGATGTGTTGTCATTGAAGAAAGCACAGGAGTTGGTGATTGTGAGGGGTGGTGCCATATCAATGATCTTTCAGGAGCCGATGGCAAGCTTTGCTCCTGCAATAACAATCGGCAACCAGATGGTGGAGCAGCTGCTGATTCATACTTCGCTGTCAAAAAAGGAAGCCGCTGAGCTTTCTGTGGAGATGCTGGAGAGAGTAGGAATAAATGAACCTGGCAAGCGTTTTTTTCAGTACGCTTTTGAGCTTTCTGGAGGTATGCGCCAGCGTGCTATGATTGCCATGGCCCTTTCAACCAAACCGAAGATTCTCATTGCAGATGAGCCTACCACTGCACTGGACGTTACTATTCAGGCCCAGGTACTGGAGCTAATGAAGGATCTGGTGGAGGAATTTGGTATGGCAATCCTTTTCATCACACACGACCTTGGAGTCATCGCCCAGGTTGCGGACAGAGTTGCAGTGATGTACCTGGGAAGAATTGTGGAAAGCGGACCTGTACGTGAAGTACTGCACGCTCCAGCACATCCCTACACTAAGGGGTTGCTCAACGCGCTCCCAAAACTCGATGCTCTCGACGAACCGCTTACTCCGGTTCCCGGCGATATTCCCAGCCCTCTGGAGCGTCCTAACGGATGCGTGTTTCACACCCGCTGTCCGGAAGCAATTGCTGATCGCTGCAATGTCTCCATTCCCAAGCGTGTAGACGTTGGTCATGCACACGCGGCTTCGTGTTTCGCAATTGAAAATGTCAGTGAGGCTGCATGACCGAAACGCCTCTGGTACATATTGAGAATTTAAATGTAGAATTCCCGCTTGGTCGCAAGCTTCTGGGCAAACCTCCAGTGCTGAAGGCTGTTAACGGCGTATCAATGGACATCATGCCCGGACAGTTCTATGGGTTGGTGGGTGAATCAGGTTCCGGCAAAACAACTTTAGGTCGTGCAATCCTCAAGGCGGTACCTATCAGCTCCGGAAAGATATTATTTGATGACGGGAAGGTAAGTTATGACCTGGGCACAATTTCACAGCCAGACCTCAAAAATTACCGCAAACTGGCACAGCTGATATTTCAGGATCCTTATGCCGCGTTAAGTCCGCGCATGACAGTCAGGGACATAATAGCTGAACCACTGGAAGTGATGGAAATCACAAAGTCCCGTGAGGAGACTGATGAACGTGTACGCGAGATTGCATCAAAATGCCGTTTAAACCTGGAACATCTGAGGCGTTTCCCGCATGCTTTTTCAGGAGGACAGCGGCAGCGGATTTCAATTGCCCGCACGCTGGTTTGTAATCCGGACTTTGTTGTTGCAGATGAAAGTGTAGCCGCACTGGATGTTTCCATTCAGGCTGATATCCTCAACCTTCTTAAATCTCTTCAGAGTCAGCTTGGATTGACTTTTATGTTCATCAGCCATGACCTGAGTGTGGTTACGCACATATGCGACCACGTTGCCGTGATGTATCTGGGTACACTGGTTGAATCCGCACCAACCAGGAAGCTGTTTTCCAATCCACGTCATCCTTACACAAAGGCGCTGTTATCTTCTATTCCATCTCTCGATCCGGATGACAGCAAAAAGGCGCAAAAACTGGAGGGGGAAATTCCCAGTCCTGTAAATCCACCTTCAGGTTGTAAATTTCATACTCGTTGTATCTTTGCTGAAGACCGTTGCCAAAGGGAGGTTCCTGAATGGCGGGAACTCAGCCAGAATCACGCAGTGGCCTGCCATTTCGCCGAGAAACTGGCGTCTGCTTCCTGAATTATATACTGACAGTCTGTAAATCATGTTGCAGATTTCCACTGCTAAATGATTGGTATTGAAAGTATATGCTAATAACTCACTTGTTTATAAGCTGATACCTTCATACTTACATTAATTGTCTGGTGTTTGTCCTGTACAGTAACTGCTATTCCCAAGTTACAAATCCCGTATAAATTACCTGCACACTTTTTAATTCTGTAAAAGTAAACTTACAAGTTCCCATTTGTCAGGCTACCAAATTATTTATATATTTACTATTGAATAAAATTAGTATTGACTAATAATATTTTTTTGATCATCATATTAATCTTGATGTTTTAGTCTGTTGCACCTGAAATTTCACAGCATGAATTTGGTTTTCTGGAAAATTTCAGTTAGCGCATGAGATAAAGATTAAAACATTATATGTATGATCCTTAATGAGAGGACGCTGTTGTTTGAGCGTTCGTTTAAAATAGATTTTAAAATAATTATTTATACAGGAGGAAAATTGAATTTAATGAATAAATTGCTAACCCTAACCTTAGGCTGCCTGCTGCTGATTCCGCAGCTTGTTCCTGCCGCTGAAGTTAACATTCTTTCAGAACGTCAGGAGTTTTTACTCAGGCCTTTTCTGAAGGCTTTTGAAGAAAACACAGGAATCAAGGCAAATGTAGTGTATCTCAAAAAAGGCTCACTTGAGCGACTTAAGCAGCAGCCTGGAGCTGTTGACGCTTTGCTTACAGTTGATATTTCAAACCTTACAGCAATTGCTGAAGCAGGACTATTTCAGCCGGTTAATTCATCTGTGATCAACAAAAATGTTCCCTCAAATTACCGAGATCCGAAAGGGCTATGGTCAGCATTAACCGCACGTGGACGTGTAATTTACTATTCGAAGGACCGTGTTAAGTTAAGTGAATTATCAACTTATGAAGCGCTGGCTGATGCTAAATTTGCGAAGCGAATATGTACACGTTCAGGATATCATAAATACAATGTGGCTCTTATTTCGTCAATGATTGCAGAACATGGGGTTGCTGCAGCAAAGAAGTGGCTGCAGGGCTTGAAAAACAATCTGGCACGCAAACCCCAGGGAAACGACCGCGGTCAGGTTAAAGCCATTTATCAGGGTCAATGTGATGTTGCAATCGGCAACACATATTACATGGGCAAGATGCTGGAGAGAGATGATCAACGTGAGTGGGCTGCCTCTGTAGGCATTTTTTTTCCCAACCAGAATGACAGAGGCACACACATGAATGTTTCCGGAGGTGCTGTAACAAGGGATGCAGTGAATAAAAATGAAGCAGTTCGTTTGCTGGAGTTCCTTTCCGGTGATTTAGCACAATACATGTATGCCCAGGTTAATCATGAATATCCTGTAAAAGAAGGAGTTCCATACTCCGGAATCGTTAGCAGTTTTGGTAGCAGCCAGGAAGGTGTCAAAAAAGGAGTATTTAAACAGGATAAGCGAAATCTGAGTGAAATTGGAAGTTATCGGAAAAAAGCGATTCAAATTTTGGATGAAGTTAATTACGATAAGTAGAACACACTGCTTAAAAGAAAGAATGTTGGGAGAAAAGCTCCCAACATTCTAACTGGAGGTTTGTTTTATTCTACAACTTAATGGAAAAACAACCATGTCTGAACATTCTAAAGTAATTGAAGAGTATCTGCTGACGCTCTACAAAATTGACCGTTCTGGTGAGAAGGCTAAAGCTGTCACTCTGGCAAACCGCCTGGAAACCAGCCCTCCAACTGTTCATGCGACAATTTCCCGCATGCAGAGGGATGGTCTGGTTGATGTAAAAAAATCAAAAGTAGTGTCTTTAACGAAAGAGGGTCAAAAAGTCGCTGAAGACATAGCCTACCGTCACAACCTGTCTGAGTATTTTCTCTGCAATACACTGGGCATACCCTGGTACGAAGTGCATCAGCACGCGCATCTTCTTGAACACGCAATGACTCCAGTTGTTGTAAAGAAATTAGCAGAATTTTTAGGTAACCCGGAATTTTGTCCACACGGTACCCCAATGCCGGGAAAAGCCCTGCCTGAAAATACAATCGCCCTGATGGAATCAAAACCGGGAATGACTGTCGAAATTACAATGATTGGAGAAGTTTTAGAGGATTCGGTTGACTTGATGAAGATTTTGCAGGAGCATCAGATAATGCCGGGAAATAAACACAAGGTTGTTGAAAAAACAAATGTGATGCGAACCATTTCATTGGAATCTGAAAAAGGCCCCACCTCTATTCCTTTCCATGTAGCTGAAGAGATTTTTGTGTTTGAGGTATCCCCAGGCAAAACCTCTTCCAGGCAGCAGTAATAAATTCCCAGAGTAATAATGATATCTTCCCTAAAAATATCAGGAAGCTGGAATTTATTCACACTGACAATGGTAATTTTATTTGCCTTACCGGTAATCTCTTTGATGGTAACTGCAGGTTCCGCAGAAGAAAATGTCTGGGAGCATTTGTTAAGCACTGTGATGCCGGGATATCTGGGAAACACTTTCTGGCTGATGCTTGGTGTCGGTAGCGGAACTCTTTTATTAGGGGTGAGTTCCGGATGGTTGATTTCCATGACTGAATTCCCCGGAAGGCGCGTAATGGAATGGGCGCTGCTTTTACCACTGGCCTTCCCAGGCTACATTATTGCCATGGTCTATGTAGAACTGCTTGAATACTCAGGACCGGTGCAGTCCCAACTCAGGTTATGGTTTGGCTGGAACAGTTTCCAGGATTACTGGTTTCCACCAATTGCTTCTGTGGGAGGTGCGGTTACGGTGCTGTCGCTCGTTCTTTATCCTTATGTATATCTTCTTGCCAGAACTGCTTTTCTGCAGCAGTCGGCTGCTTTACTGGAAGTTGGTCGGATGCTTGGCAAAAGCCTTAAAAACAGTTTTATAAATGTTGCATTGCCGTTGGCAAGGCCGGCTATTGCCATTGGTGTCAGTCTGGCATTGATGGAAACCCTGGCTGATTTTGGCACAATGCAGTTATTTGCGGTACAGACATTTACAACAGGAATTTACAATACCTGGTTTGGGACCTACAATGCTCCGGCAGCCGCTCAGCTGTCATTGTCATTGCTGATGTTTTTCTGCTTCTTTATCTTTCTGGAACGCTATTCACGAAGAAAGCAGCGTTCTCATACAAAAGACAGCATCATGAACGTACAACCCCGATATCCACTTTCCGGAATTCGTGCCATTACTGCTCTGGTATTTTGTTTATTACCTGTCACCTTCGGATTTGCTTTGCCAGCGGGTTTATTGATACAGTGGGCCTTGGAAAGCTGGAGAAACGTTATGCTTGACCGTTTTTTCAGTGATGCTGGAAACAGTCTGGTTCTGGCCGGTGTGACAGCTTTCATAGGAGTAGTTCTGGGAATATTGCTGGCATATGGCACTCGACTCAGCAAACGCAGAAGAGTTCATCTGGCAGCTAGAATTGTCAGTCTCGGTTATGCTATCCCAGGACCTGTTGTAGCACTGGGGGTACTGTTACCTTTTGCCTGGTTTGACCGTACAATTGATGCCTGGTTTAAAGAGTCTTATGGAATTTCTACGGGCTATATACTTAGCGGAACTGTATTCATCCTTATATTTGCATACCTGGTACGTTTTCTGGCCTTGGCATTCGGTGCCGCAGAATCCGGATTTGGCCGCATCACCCCCCAGATGGAAGAAGCAAGCCGATCATTAGGAAAAACTAACTTGCAGACACTGAAACAAGTTCATGTACCTTTGATGCGCGGCAGCATGTTGGCGGCAGGACTGCTTGTGTTTGTGGATGTTATGAAAGAATTGCCAGCCACATTGATGCTGCAGCCGTTTAATTTCAGTACTCTTGCAACACGGGCATACGGTTATGCGACTGAAGAGCTGCTGAAGGAAGCCTCTCTGTGGTGCCTTACTATAGTGGCCGTTGGACTCTTTCCGGTACTTTTCCTGAACCGTCAGCTGAGAGAAACTTCTCCTCGGCACTATAAGGAAATTTGACAATGATTGAATGCAGAAATCTTGGTAAATCTTATGGTACTGTGCAGGCAGTAAGTGATATCAGTCTGAGTTTGGATGAGCACGAATTCCTTTCTATACTTGGTCCTTCAGGTTGCGGGAAATCCACTCTTCTGAGACTGATAGCAGGTCTTGAAGTACCCAGTCAGGGGCAGGTTTTTTTGCATGGTCAGGAAATTTCAGGCAGGAAAATAATTCTTCCTCCGGAACGCAGAAAATTCGGCATGATCTTCCAGGATTTTGCTTTGTTTCCACACCTTAGTGTAAAAGACAATGTGGGATATGGAGCCGCTGGATCCAAAACTGAAAAACAACAACGCGTTAATGAACTGCTTGAACTTGTCAGCTTACCTCATCTTGCCACAACAATGCCTCATCAAATCAGTGGAGGTGAACAGCAGCGTATTGCCGTGGCAAGAGCTCTTGCTCCAAGGCCACGTCTTATATTGATGGATGAGCCGTTCAGCAATCTGGACTATCAGCTGCGTCAACAGCTGAGGCGTGACATCAGAGAAATTCTCAAGCATGAAGGTGTTGCTACAGTACTTGTTACTCACGACCAGGTAGAGGCAATTACTTTTTCAGACCGTATGCTTTTGATGCAAAAAGGTAAGGTAGTGCAGGAAGGAACTCCGGCAGAAATTTATCAGAATCCACAAACAATTTGGGCATCCTCTTTTGTGGGTGAAGCAAATCATCTGCCAGTTGAATGGCAGAATGATTCTTTAAAAACACCGTTGGGAGAATTGAATGTACCTTTTGAAATTGGCAGGAATGCTCGGATCATGATGGTACGTCCGGAAGATTTTAAACTTGAGTCAGTTCCTGCGGATCAGGCAAATGGAATTGTTAAATCTGTGGATTTTTCCGGTTCTGTGCAGAATGTCGGTGTGTTGTTAAAAAGCGGAGCAAGTGTTCAGGTCAGTGGTTCTCCTCATTTATTATGGAACCAGGAGGATTCAGTGAAAATAACAGCCGAACGATATTTGTGTTTCAACAGTTCCGGAAACAGACTGAACGGAATTCCGGAATAAAAAGTATCGAGGACAGAAAAAATTTCTTACCTGATTTCACCCAAAAGCTGAATAAAAATTCAAAACTCTTATCTATTTGTTTCTCCTGCCTTTATTTACTGCGTTACAGTGTTTACCAGGCATTTTGCAGAGGAATTTCCAAACCAGTAAATGTGACGGCCTTTATTTGGTGAGGAGTTAAAGTATCTGCTGATTATTTTCAAGGTGAGAGCATTTGGCATGTATTTTCAAAACAGGTTTTTTCTTTTATAATGACCACTCCAGTCAACTCCATCAATCAGGGTCAGCATGAACTCATCCAGGTAGTTTGAATAATGCAGCGGCAGGCTTTTGTTGATCAGCTCCGGGTGTACTTCTTCAAGATATGCCTTAAGTTTGTCGCAGATTACCATAAGTCTTTCTTTATCATTTAAAAACGTTCCTTGTTTTTCCTGTTCCACAATCTGTCTAAGATTAATCACACGGTTCCTGAAATTTTTCACTCCATTGTTTTTTATTCTTTTTATTTGTTCCCTTGAACTTTGGTCACCTTTACTGATTTCTTCAAGAGTGTATCTTTTTGGTTGATGAATGCCAAAATATGATCTCAAAATCTTTTCCTCTTTTGCAGTTAAAGTTGAAAGCAGTTCTTTTATATAA
>CAJXDX010000063.1 GCA_913052275.1 uncultured Pseudomonadota bacterium
AGGAACCGCAGCTTCCTCCTACTCCTTCATTGCCGAAGGAACTTGCTGTGATTGTTTCACCAGAGCAAGAGCCTGATCCGCCAATATTCGTGCCGGAATCACCACTGGCTCTCTCCTCCGCCCGAAAACTTGTGCCCTGCAGTCTGGTTCCTGAAATAATGGATGAAATTCATCAGCGTCTGCAGAAAACAAAAGACATAACCATTGCAGACAGGAGGCTCAGGGACAGTAAAAATGACCGCTTAATGCCTGTGGTCCATTTTGACTTTGATCAGATAAAAATCAAACCTGATTATAGAGAACTGCTTCGCCAGCAGAGTGCTTGTGTAATGCAGGCACTGGAGGCGCGCGGTGATATGATTTTTCAAATTGAAGGTCATGCGGATGAAAGGGGAAGCGATGAATACAACATCGCTCTTGGACATCGCCGCGCAAACGCGATAGCTAACTCGATTACGGCCTACCTTACCAACCCGGAGCTTACTCAAATAATCAGTTATGGTGAGGAATTTCCGCTCGTTCGCCAATCCAACAAAAACGCATGGGCCAGAAACAGGAGAGTAGAATTCACTTTACTGCTTAAATAATAAATATGTAAATGGATTTTTTTTCACTCCCATTTACTACAGATTTCAGCAGTATTGCTTTTGGAGTTCTTGCGGTACTTCTGGTTGCTTCAGTGATTGTCTGGGTAACACTTTTCATGAAAATCATAAGCCTTGTACGGGCCAAGTACCTGCAGGCACGAGCGCTTAAATTGCTTGAAAGCACCAAAAGGGTGGATGAGCTTCGGCTGCGTTTCAGCAAGATGCCTAAAAACCCGCTTCAGGAAATGTTTACCCTGAGCAACCGTGAACTGAAAAAGTTCCTTGAGGCAAATCCTGAATCTGACTATGGTCACCGCAGGGAGCTGATGGACAGGCTGGAACGCATGCTTGAAGGTCGGATCCTGCTTGCTGAAAAAGACTTGAATGCCGGACAGGCACTGCTGGCTACCATAGGTGTTACTTCACCGTTTATTGGTTTATTCGGCACAGTTATAGGCGTGATAAATACATTCATGAGCATAGCCGAGCTCAATTCAGTTGAACTTTCCGTAATCAGTCCCGGCATAGCCGAGGCCCTGGTGGCTACAGCTGCAGGATTGTTTGCAGCAATTCCAGCGACTCTTGGATATAATCTGTTTCGCGCTACAATCCGCGGAATGACTGAAACAATGGATTATTTCGCGCTGCAGCTGCTCCATCACCTGCAACAGCTATTGCTGCCCAAACAATGAGAAAATTCAGACACGCGCGACGACTGCGTGGGGAACTGATGTCAGAAATAAACATTACTCCCTTTGTTGACGTGCTGCTGGTACTGCTTGTATCCTTCCTGATTTCTGCACCGCTGCTGACACTTGCTCTCCCTATTCAGCTTCCTAAGGGCAAATTAAAAGAACGTGCCCCTGATTATGAAAATTCAATTCTGGCAGTAGTCAATAAAAATAATCAAATTTCGATTGATGATGAAATATATTCACTTAAAAGCCTGGCTGGTTCTTTAAAAGGCAATGCAAGTGTATGGAAAAAAAGCCTGCCGGTGTACCTGCAGATGGATGAACAGGTGCATTACGGGATTTTGATCGAAATAATGCTCCTGTTTAAAAATGCCGGATTTAGACAAGTGGGGCTTGTGATAAAGCAGGACTTCTAACACAGATTACCTCTCAGTCACTATCCTAAACAGCAAAACCTGATGAAATTGATGATGGTTGCCGGTGAAGTCTCCGGAGATGTTCATGGGGAAGGTTTGATTCGGAGTTTGCGGCAGAATCATGCGGATGCAGATTTATTCGGCATTGGCGGCAAAAAGATGCTGAGAGAAGGTTTTCGTCCTTACTTCATGCTTGACACAATGCAGGCACACGGATTTGTGGAGCTGGCAGGGCATCTTCCAAGACTTTATAAAACTCTCTGGAGAATGCGTGATGCTTTGGAGGAGGAAAGCCCGGATGCATTGGTTTTAATTGACTATCCCGGGTTCAATCTCAAACTTGCGGCCTATGCCAGTGAAAAAGGCATACCGGTAATATTTTTCAACAGTCCTCAAATTTGGGCCTGGAGAAAAGGGAGACTGGATACAATCAAACGCGTTGTTGATAAGATGATTGTGCTGTTTCCTTTTGAAGAAGAAATTTATCAGCAGGCCGGTGTTGATGTCAGCTGGGTAGGTCATCCGCTGCTTGATGAAATCGGGCAGGAAAGCGATTCCGCAGCACTCCGCGAAAATTGCGGATTGCGGGCAGACCTCCCGCTTTTGGCAATTGCCCCTGGTAGCCGTCCAAGTGAAATGAGGAAACATCTGCCGACAATGTTGGAAGCACTGCCGGAGATTGAAAAAAAAATTGGTGAATTTCAGTGCATTCTGCCTGTAGCAGAATCTCTTGATTTTGATGAAGTCCGAAGGAAGGCATCATCTTCATCTGTTTACGTGGCAGTAGTTCCGGAACAGTTCCTGGAATCAGTCAGGGCCAGTGACGCGGCTGTAATCGCTTCCGGAACAGCCTCACTGCAAACAGGGCTTGCCCTGAAGCCTTTTGTTATTGTTTATCGTGTTTCGCCGCTGACTTACATGATTGCAAGGCTCCTGGCTGAGACAAAGTATATCGGCATGGTGAATGTTCTGGCAGATAAAGAAATTGTTCCTGAATTGCTGCAGAATGAATTCACAGTAAGCAGCATCACTGATCACGCTGTTCGTCTCTTGCAGGATCATGACTATCGTGGAACAATGATTAGTGAATTGAAAAAAATCGGGCTGAAGCTTGGTGAACCCGGAGCATACAGAAGAGCGGCGAAGTGTATTGAAGATTTCATAAATTAATGAAGAGGGACTGAGGTAAAGCCAAAAAGGTATAAATTCATGAAACTAACTAATTAATCAGGATACAAAAACACGTCATAACTTAATGGGAACTTCCAAAATATCATTTGAAACTGAAAACATTGCCCGTAGACTGACAAAAGCTTTGTCCGGAGATGAAGCAGTAAAGCAGCTGTTTGAGGCAGAAATGGGAATCGACCAGTCTGTGGTTCACAAGTTATTGAGCGAAGCCTTGCGAAGAGGTGGGGATTTTGCCGACCTGCACTTTGAGTACAGCACTCGCAATTCTGTGGTAATGGAAGACGGGATAATCAAAAATTCCGCAGTTGCGGTAGTTTCTGGAGTGGGAATCAGGGTGGTACAGGATGACCAGACGGGTTACGCGTACAGTGAAGATTTTGACTTGAAGCCGATGATGCATGCCGCAAGAACTGCTGCCTCAATTGCTTCAAGCGGAGATGTTTCACTGGATGAGGGTTTCCGTTTTAATGAGCTTGTTCCAAAAGATTATTACCCTGTACTTGAAACGGTAACCGATATGGAACTGGTGCAAAAAATAGAAATGATCCAGCGGACTGAGGCTGTCGCAAGAGAATATGACCAAAGGATTAATCGAGTTACCGTAGCAATGATGGACGCAATCAATATGACACAGGTTGTGACTTCAGAAGGGCAGATTATGCGTGATACAAGACCAATGTTTCGCATGAATGTCCACTGCCTCTCACAGGAGGGTGACAATATTCAGAATGGCACTTCAGGCATCGGTGGGCGTGTCGGTCTTGATTACCTGAAAAAAGCTGATTACCCTTTAATTTTAGGAGAACAGGCAGCTTCTGAAGCAATTCTGCTTTTAGGGGCAAAGCAGGCTCCGTCGGGATTGATGCCTGTTATTTTGGGGCCAGCCCAATCTGGAATCCTGCTTCATGAAGCAGTTGGACATCCCCTGGAAGCAGACTTTAACCGTAAAGGAACATCCGCATACAGCGGGCGTATCGGAGAAAAAGTTGCTTCAGATTTATGTACAATTTATGATGCCGGAACTATTCCACATGAAAGAGGTGCCATCAATTTTGATGACGAGGGTGTGCCCTCCTCTGAAAACCTGTTAATCGAAAACGGAGTTTTGCGATGCTATATGCACGACCGGATCAGTGCAAGACACTTCCGCACCAATCCCACAGGAAACGGACGCCGTGAATCATATGCTCATTACCCTTTGCCGCGCATGACATCAACCTACCTTGCAAAAGGAAATTCTGATCCAGAAGAAATCGTCGGATCGATAAAAAAGGGTGTTTTCTGTCAGGAATTCAGCGGCGGTCAAGTAGATATTTCAAATGGAGATTTTGTCTTTGTTCCAACAGTTGCATGGCTTGTGGAGGATGGGAAAAAGACCGTGCCCATAAAAAATTTCACCTTGATAGGGAATGGTCCGGATGCAATGTCAAAAGTCAGCATGGTAGGAAACGATTTTGCCATGAGTGAAGGGATCTGGACCTGCGGGAAAGAAGGACAGAATGTTCCTGTTGGTGTCGGACTGCCAACGGTGCTGGTTTCCGAAATGACAGTTGGAGGCATGTAACTCAGGAAACAGCAGGTTTGAATCTGATGTTCAGTCTTTCACTGTTTTTGCTGGTCCTCGCAAAGGTTTGCTATTTCACAGCTCAGTACAGCAAGTTCCATTCGATCCAGGATATGCTCATCCAGCAGCGGCTGATAATTCAGCTTTTCGGTCGAACGAGTACCTGAAGCCTTAGCAGTAAGTTTGTGTTTTTCCACAAACTGGTCAAGTTGTTCAGCTAAACGAGAGGACTCTGACGAAATTTTCTTTAATTGGTTAGAAGCTTTTATCCATTCTTTTGAAAAATTCGCCATTTCATAGAGTTTGTTAAAGCTGAAACGTTTATCAGTCTCAATATGCTTACCCAATAAATTCCCAAGCCCCATCGATCCTGCTTTGTCACCCATCCGATGCAAAAAGGACTGTTTGCTTTTAAAAATCTCAAATAAATCAAAGGTGATGATCTTTTCCTCACCACCTGCTTTTACCGGACGTTTCAGCTCTTTCAGCCTTAATTCACGTCTATTGATATCTTTCAACAATCTCCTTCTGGAATTGTTCAGATTCTGGTATTCATCTTCATCGTCTAAATGGGACTTTTCCATTTTATTTATCTCCCGCATTATTTCATTTAATTTATTTTTGACTCCCTCCAAAGATTTTTCTTCATTCACAATTTTTGATTTATTATAATCCTGCTTCTGAACCTGGCGTTCCTCCTTTTTGCTTATGAGCGTTTTTTTCCGTAATGCAACTCTTACAGGAAATGAGTCTTCAGTGAATTTCCATGAATTAAAAAAGACAATATCCACATTTTCAAAGTCCGGTGAATTAAAAATGAAGTCTCCGACACTGGCGTCTTTAAATCCTTCTTCTGCATGCTCTTCCCGAAACGCTTTTAATTTTTTTGAAAGCTCACTTGTGGACATATAAGAGAGGAACTTCCGACTGAAATCAATCTTCACAAGACCATCAATGGTTCGCTTTTCCATGTCGTCAATTATCATTACATAGATCAGGCCTTTCATCAGTTCGTCTAATACTGCGACTCCTGTGATTTTCTCTATTGCCTCGGTAAGAATATATCCTATGCCCTGATAGTATGATATTTCAACGTCAGCAATTTTTTTGTCAAGGCTACCCATCAGTTTTTCATACTTGACCATCATCTGCTTTTTTTCCCGCAAAATTGCATCTGTTATCGCCAGCTTTACAAAAGCAGGATTTTTCTCACGGTCCTGACATGCTTGCTGTATTTCTTTAAAACGCTCAACAAGTTTTTTCAGTTTCTCAGAGTCAGCTGCATGAATTTTTTCAGGCTGCAAATCAGGTATGCCAAGCACACGAAAAATTAATTTCGCAGAATTAATATCCGGAGTTTTGCCATGTGGAATATCTCCGGGAAATGTCAAAATCCAGTGAAATTTTTTCTGCTTTTCTTCCGGATAATTTATTTCGTCAATTGCCGCTATCACATCCAATTCATATAAACGGTCCACCAGGGGTTTCATGTACGTTTTGCGTAAATCCTGACTTAGAAGCATCAATATCAGCTTATTATTCCCACTGCCTGGGCCGGACTGGGGATTCCCTCCCTTAGCTTGATCCTGTAAATTTAAATCACTCATCATCATCTACATGAAAATGTTTCAGGTTTTCCTTTGTAAGAATTTCCCTGTCATCAAATGCTGCTTTGAGTTTTGCGGAATTTACTTTTAGTTCCTTATACTCTTCTGTGCCTTCCTGGAGTTTTCCTTCAGTGTCATAATTGTCCATGAATTTCATGTACTGTGCAGCGGACTGTAAATCATTGAAGTAGATTTTTATCTGAAACAGCAACACACAAACGTGAAGCATCACAGGACCATCAAGGCTTTCAAATATTGGCTCCAAATCTTCAACAACTTTATTCAAATTTGCTTCTGCCGCGTCCCTGTCCTTGTTTTCCATAAGCAGTTCTGACTGGACCATAAGCATTGAAGCTTTTTTACGAAGAGCTTCGCCCTTCTTTTGAACATCCGTTTCGATGTTTGCCATATGGTCAAAGGTTGCGGCAGCCAAATCGTAAGAAAGGATTCCCTGCTCTGAATCTCGTTCTTCTCCAAAAAATTTCTCACCTGAATCCTGTGCTTTTTTCAGCAAGGGGGCTATTTTCTCTGACCATTCTTCTGAAAATTTTTCGATATCAAAGTGAGGATTATCTGTTTCTAAACATTTAAAATCATCCTTATGATTACTTGAGAATCCGCATTTAGAGCATGAAGCGACATCAATCAGACTATAATTACAGTAATCCAGTTCACCTGCAGAGCTTACATATGAAGGAATTCCGAATATATTTGGTTTTGTAATCATGCTTTTGGACTGCAGCACATAAAAAGGCACTTTCGGATTGTCACAGGCATAGCAGTGTAAATTGCTCCCGTGCAGAGAATTTTTCTTTGTCTCAATATATCCGCCTTTTGAAACTACGGCATAGCTTTCCGGATGAAGTATCTGTAACACACCATGCGCTGTTGCTATTTTCTGCTCAAAAGTTGCTCGCACCATGTAGCATCCATCATCATATTTAAGCTGGTGCTGCTTAAACATTTTACAGGCAATTACCTGCCAGTATTCTTCATCACCTTCTGGCGGTTTTTGAGATTGATGAAATTTACTAACACGCAGCATTATTTTTACCTTGGGCATCAGGGGTTTACTCAGACGGAATGTAAATCCGCTTTCGTCAACATTTGTCAAAATTACTTTAACCTTTAATTTCCCAGTCTCGATCATTCCCTGAGGCAGGTCTCTTTCAAGAAGTGACCGGGCACTTTTCCAGAATTTTGCAAGTATCTCATTGCTGAATCCAAGAAATCTCCCGGTTGAGAGAAAAAACTCTATTTCTTTTGATGACAAATCAGAATCTGCAACCATCAGCTGTGAGAGATACTTGAGCATAAGGAATGCCTGCTTGGGATCTATTTCAAGTGGACTTAACTCGGGAAGATTTCCATTTTTTATAATGGCCATGATCTGACTGATCTCTTCTTTGTTATCAAGAAAATTGATGGCCTCTTTAAGAAAATCAAGTTCTGTCTGGTCAGCATGTCCATCAGCTACAATCATTCCGGCTATTGAACTTGCAAACCAGTTTTTTTCTGTAGATGACATGTGCTCGACATCGGGTAGCTGCATTTGTATTATTCCCTGAAATGTTTTATGTTCTGAACAAGCAGGTCAGAAGCCGTAGCTTATTCCAATAATGTAACTTGAAGAACCCAGACGCTGATCATCAGGACCACTTCCGCTGGAACCGTCAATTGTTAAAAATCCGCCTTCAGTCCAAATTTCCGGAAGAAGTTCAATTCCAATCCTGAACTCTGATACTAAAGAGTTCCCATATTTACGTTGATTACCCAGTGCAAATTCTGTGTTAGCCAAACCAATTCCCCCACTTATTTTCATATCAACCGATAAAGGATGCTGGATCTTTGCGAGAAAACCAAGGTGCCTGGAATTAGATTCAGGCTGGTTTCCACTGCTATCAAACATGCTGAACGTTTGTTCTGTAAGCATCACCTTAATGCCCCAAAAATCACTTTTCCACCACTCCCCCCAAAACACACGATTGCTCAATTGCAGATGATTCCTGTTGGCGCTGTAATGAGGATTGGCAAGTATTATCAGGTCCAAACCAAATTGCCAAGTAGGTAATTTTCTGCCCACACCCCCAAATACAGTTGGTGTTGATAAGTCATTTTCTTCAGACAGCGGTTCAGAAATAGATTCCTGAGAATTCAAGTTTTGCTGTGCAACTGCACCCATAACGCTAGCCAGCATCATGCACATTGCCGCAAAAACTATTCGGATGGTTTTTGCGTTGAAATAATTAAACATTTTCTGCGTTATCTTTTGTTTAATTATTGGCTCCATGCAGGTCTGCGTTTGCTGAAAAACGCGTCTATTCCTTCTTTGACTGATTCAGTTTCCCATGCATCGGCCAGCTTTTCAATTGTATAGTCTCGAACAGCCTGCGGTTCCTTTCCACGTACTTCTGAAATTAGGCTTTTCGTGGAAGAAACAGCTTCCGGAGCACAGCGCAGCAGCTCTGTTATTTCCTTCTCAATTTCCTCTTCCAATGATTGCCTGGATACAGCTTTTGCAACCAAACCGAGACGAACCGCTTCTTTTGCTGAAAATCGATGTGCGTTGAGCATAATGCGCCTTGCGTTTGCCGCACCGATTCGTCTTATGACAAACGGCGAAATTGTGGCCGGCAGCAGGCCCAGCAGAACCTCAGTCAGGGAAAATTCAGCATCTTCTGCAGCCACTGCAAAATCGCAGCATGATAACAGACCTATGGCTCCTCCGAAAGAATGTCCGTTTATTTTGCCTATAAGAGGCTTGTTAAGCCGGTCCAACTCATTCAGCATTTCAGATAATTCAGTTGCTTCGGCAATTCTGTTTGCACGTTTTTGAGTTGAAATTTTCTGCATCCAGCGCAGATCCATGCCGGCGCAAAAAGTCTTTCCTGCACCGGTGAGAATAACCCCACGTGGTTCCGGATTTGAATTCAGTTCTGCAATAATTTTACGCATTTCACGGATCATCTCCAGGCTTACCGCATTGTGTACTTCAGGACGGTTCAGAGT
>CAJXDX010000064.1 GCA_913052275.1 uncultured Pseudomonadota bacterium
GGCTCGATACCGAGTTTGCTCAATGCTTTTGAATCAGACAGTTTTTCATAAACTTCCAATGTCCCGAAACAGCGGACATCGTCAAAAATCATCAGCCTGCCGCTGCATAAATGGAACCAGACACGGTTATATTTAGAAGGTACATCTAGAGGATCACAGACAATGAATTTCCCGGTCATCCGCATATGCGCTACCATATATCCCGAAGGTTGCAGGTGAAAAATCAGGTACTTGGCACGGCGGGTCACGTGCATAAATGTTCTCCCGCAAAGATGCTGCTGAAATGCCTCCAGATCTCCCTGCACAATCGGATTGCTTCGAAAAATTTCCACAGAAGAAATTGAATCTCCACAAATTTCATCACTTAATTCCCTCACGACTGTCTCGACTTCAGGTAATTCAGGCATTTATAATTTATTCATTGTTGTATGGATTGTCTTCGTGCGGGGTATTGTAGCGGAGTTGGTTTCTACTCTCAATTGCTTTCGGCATGAGAGATGTTATTGCTCATCTGTGTGCTCTGTAAAACTTTATAACCTGCTTAAAATTTTTAGTTTTTGATGGAAATATAATATTACTCTGACCCTAATTATATACAACAGGATTTCTTTAGTGTACTCCAATATACTTTAAAAAATATGTCAAAAAATAATTTTTTTACTTGTTAATGAAGACTCAGGAAAGTGAGAGAAAAATGAATTTCTCCACGTAAGTCTAATTGAAAGAAACTGAGGATGATATGAATTGAGTATGAAAATGTTTGATGAAGATTGATCCGGAGAAAAAGCAGTAATGACTATTCTTTCAGCATTTTCAAGTTTTCTGCAAAGCTTCTTCTACAGCTTTTCTATCCTCTGATTTAAGCATGTAATCCTCCTCAAAAATTGACAGTACTTGAGGATTCATGATGGTGGCAAGTGTTTTTGGATCATCCATCCCCAGTATGGAGCGAAGTAAACGTTTGAATACCTGCATTGGAGTGCCAATGGAACTTTTACTGAGTTTAAGGTGTTTTTCCATTCCCTTAGGTGCTTCAAACAGACATGTCGCCTGATTATAATCCAGAGGTGTGTTGCTGTTACTGCAATATCCGTGAGGCAGGAATTTAAGCCTTGCATAATTATTCAGAAATTCCTGAGTCGTTTTACTCTTTTCCAAATCCTGTTCCAGTTCATTTTCCAGACCCGCCCCTGCTTTAAAGGTGCTTTCCATTTTGTTCAGAAGTGTGAAAAATGTGTGAGTGTTTGTCATCACCTGGTAGATCATTTTTCCTTCTGATGATGTCATTTGTTTACATGCGTCTTTTATGGCTGTCATTTCATAAGGTTCAAATGGGTCATAAATGTTTTTTCTTTTTGCGCGTGACAATGGATCCGCTTCTTCGGCCTTTTTTGATTTTCTGGATTTAGATTGATTTAGAGCAGTCGTTTTACTCCTTTTCACATCTTTTTCTGCTGATTCTGCCTCTTTTGCTGCTTCTTTTATTTTTTGAGCCTGTACTCTGCCATTTACAGGTCGCAGCTCAGACTGGAGTTCATCTAAATATCGCTGTTCCTCTTCAGCACCATGCCCAAACATTTCATCCAGAATCCAGTTAAGTTCTTCAACCTGCTCCATGCTGTGCTTTAAATTATTTTCTGTTAATTCAGGTTCATTGCCTAGAAATGAAATGGTTTGTTCATACAAAGCGGAAGCGTCAGGATACTGTTCAGGAAGTTTGACTAGATTTTTCAGCATTAATTCTACTTCCCTGATTGAATTATCCAGAAGTACACAAGTTTGAGTAACACTTCCGAAGATCATAGCTGCAGAAGTTAATCGAGCGTTGTCATCATAGGCTTTTTGCAGGTATTTAAATACTGTCCTTGAATCTAGGTCCGAAGTGCTTGAAAGTGTAGCCAGTGAAGTATTGATTTGCTCACAATATTGACCCATCTCCTTTTTGCCCTGATCGAGCAAATCAAGAGCATGTAAAATGCCTTCATTAATGGGCTCATCAAACAAATTGAATTCCCTGACGCTTTGCCGAAGTTCTTGAAGCTTCTGACTTTTGGAATCAGCAACCTTACTGCCTTTTTCCAGCATTCCTTTGATGAGATCAAGGGCTTTAACCAGAAAATTGCTAGTTATGTTTTGTGAAGAAGAATTGTGATAAATTTTTCCAAAAGATATTGAAAGATTCTGCAGAATACCTGTTACTTCACTTAGTGTCTGGCCAACTCCCCCAAATGTTTCAACAAAAAGTTGCAAATGTTCCAGCTGCTTTGCAGCATGTTCATGAAAATCAACGATGCTTTTTTCTGTTCCATCAGATTCTTTTTTTTCTTCAAGTGTCTCTAAATGTTTTTTTAGAAATCCCAAAGGTTCAAATGGGATACGAAGCAAATGCATTCGTATAAACATGTCCGTGCGGGACACATTGCACAGCTCAATTCCCCAGCCTGGCAGTTTATTTGGGCCTGGGACTTTAACATTTTTCAGCTTTCTTTCAAAATTTGAAAGATTCTCCAAAATCTCATCTGGAGCAGCCAGCTTTTGAGCAGATTTTTTTGAGATAGCTTCTAACATTGCCTGCTTCTCCAATTCCTGGATGCGGCTTACATTCTGGAAGTATTTATATACTGATTGAACTTCCTCCATTGTCATGGGAGGGTCAAAGGTGCTGACATTTTTGTTTTTAAGCAGTTGGTCAGCAAGCGGCTCAGTCTCTTTTAAAAGATTTTCAACTTCTATTTTTGCTGAATCTTCAACTGTTGCTTCTATCGGCAAACGCGACCATTTACCTTGTTGCAGACCATTGTGAATGCTGTGTATTTGTTTCAATGATAATTCAACTGCCTTTCCTGCAGAAAACCCCTGTGGCTCCGTATTGTAAAATCCCTGATCAAGGCTGAGATGGATACACTCTGCTTGGCGATTAATTTTATGTTTCATCCTCAAAAATCGATCAGAATCTCTGCTAAAATGTTCGGGACTGCGGCACTTGTCGTAGAGCTCTTTTTTTGTAAGATTAATTTCTTTGAGCATGGTAACAATGCTTTCCTGTTCACCTGGCTGTAAAATCCAGCGATTTTCCTTGCTCAGTGCCACAGAAACAAATTCAGTAATCTCCTTTGCCTGTATCAGGGCATCCTGAACTTGTGAAACAGGTTTTCGTTCTGCCTGTAGGGTGGATTTGGCCTGTTTTAATTGTTCCAGTGAATTAGTGGACATAAGATCAGCTCCAAGCTATACTTAATCAGCGTAGTAATAATTTTTTGCAGGTTGTGTCACTTAAAGAAATACTTAATGAACAGAGTTTTTTTATAGTGTACATCAATTGAATGAAAAAATCATTTCAGATTAAAAAATGAAATCGCTGCTGGAAAGTATCTCACAGCCTCAGGAGATACAAAACTTTAATTTGAGAGAACTTACACAGTTGGCGCAGGAATGCCGTCAGCGTATAATTGAAGTTACCAGTAAGTGTGGAGGGCACCTTGCTTCCTCACTTGGTGCCGTGGAAATTACAGTAGCTCTTCTTAAACATTTTGATTTCAGCATTGACCGCCTTGTTTGGGATGTGGGCCATCAGGGATATGCTTATAAAATATTAACAGGCCGTAATGAAAATTTTGATACTCTTGGCAAATACGGCGGCATCAAAAAATTTCTCTCAAGGGACGAAAGCAGTTATGACCATTTTGGAGCAGGGCATGCGTCCACCTCCATTTCAGCTGCGCTGGGCATGGCTATTGGACGTGATCTCCAGCAAAGGAAGCATAAGGTTGTTTCAGTCATTGGTGACGGGGCGCTGACGGGTGGGCTTGCCTTTGAAGCCCTGAATCACAATGGCTCCCTCGATAAGAACATGCTGGTTATTTATAATGACAACGGAATCAGCATTGATCCAAATGTTGGTGCAATTTCAAAACTGCTGACACGCTTTGCATCTTCACAATTCTACAACCGGTTCAGGGAAGAAACTCTTGATTTCGCAGAGAAAGCGCCGTTTTCTGAGAGGCTTGGTCTTAAAACCACTTTACAGAAAATGCATGATTCTGCAAAGAGCTTTTTTTCTCCTCCAAGTATGCTCTTTGAACAGTTAGGGTGGAGATATTTTGGAACAATTGATGGTCATAATCTTCAGGAACTGCTGGATATCATCAAACAAGTCAAGAACTTAGACGGCCCCATTGTCATTCACGCCATCACACAAAAAGGAAAAGGATACGCTTTTGCAGAAGAAGATGCATATAAGTATCATGGAGTAACACCTTTTGAACCTTTGGATGGAAAATTTAAAAAGAAAAAAACTTCAGGTCAGGCAATCAGTTATTCCCAGGTATTTGGTGACAAACTTGGTGAATTAATGGAACGTGACGAAAGTGTAGTGGTGTTAACAGCAGCCATGCTGAGTGGTACAGGGATCGTAAATTTACAGCCAAAATTTCCTGATCGTGTTTTGGATGTTGGCATTGCGGAAGGGCACGCGGTAACTTGTTCTGCAGGACTTGCAACTACAGGCAACAAACCTTTTGTTGCGATTTATTCAACTTTTTTACAGCGTGCTTTAGATCATATTATTCACGATGTTGCAGTTCAGCAGCTTCCTGTCAGATTTATGTTGGACCGTGCTGGATTCGTAGGTGCGGATGGTCCAACACATCATGGCATGTTTGACCTTACTTACCTTCGCATGATACCAAATATGACAATTATGGTTCCGCGTAATGGCGCTGAATTACGCTGCATGATTGAATTTGCCTATAATCACGAAACTGGACCGCTGGCTATTCGATATCCAAGAGGTAATACTAAAGATCTAGATGAAAATAAAATTCCACCTCTTGAATTTGGAAAAGCGCAAATTTTGAGAAAAGGACAAAATGTTGTACTGTTTGCAGTTGGTACTATGGTTGAAAAAGCGGAACAGGTGGCAGATCTTCTTGAAAAGCTGGGAGTTTATGCTTCAGTTATTAACGCCCGTTTTGTAAAGCCTCTGGATGAAGACTTGATAGTTAATTTAGGCAGTGGTGCTAAATTGCTGGTAAGTCTTGAAGAAAACACAATTCATGGAGGATTTGGCAGTGGTGTGCTGGAAATTTTAAGTAAGAATAGAATATTTATTCCCACGCTGCAGATTGGGGTACCGGACCGTTTCATTCCTCAAGGTTCTCCTGAAGAACAACTGTATGAAGCAGAATTGAACGTGGAACAAATTTATGGTCGTGTCCTTGAAAAACTTCCGGAGGTTGTAAAGAAAATAAGAAAAAAAAGGACAATGGAACATAAGAAACGCGCTTCATGAAATTTTACGAATTTGCATGTTGCATGATATTAATGTGATTGCAGCATAAATCATCAACTTACCTTTCCAAAGATTACCTTCCTGAATTCTTCTTTAAGAGCTGATAAAACGAAAATTGATCCATTTGAATGGTGCGCACTAAAATGTACGGCTTTTGCATTTGAGTTGTGCTGAAAGTTTTCCTGGCGGTCCAGGCAACGAATTCCATTGGGAATTAGCAACCAACCATTTATTCGAGGAAAAAAACATGGCAAATGATTTACTGAAGAAGCTGGAAGAGAAAATAAATTCAGCAATTGAAACCATCGAGCTGTCACGTATTGAAGTATCTGATCTGAGAGAGCAGAACGAAGAGTTGGAAAATCGTTACGCAGATTGGGAAACAAGGCTGTCAACATTAATAGAAAAATTTGAGCAACTGGAAGATGGTGAAGCCGCTGAGGTTGAAGAAGAAGTAAATGCAGCTATGCAGGACACTGAGGAAGAGTCTGAGGAAGAAGTTGAAGCTGCGGAAGCATTGGATTCAGAAGATGAAGAAGTGGAAGATACTGATGAAGAAGAAGATTTAGGCTCCACTTTTGGCACAAGTGCGGATTCTTTCACTGAAGCTCCGGAATCTGCTCGGCATTACGCATGAAGCAAGGAATATGCTCCAGGACTCTCAGACTGCTAAATAAAATCTTTTTCCCCGAAATTGTTTTTGCGAAGAAAATAGGAATTAAGTTTCTTCGCAAATTGCTTACTACTTTATTTACAATCCTGTTCCTGACAGGGTTGCTGTATCCTGAGATTATTCACGCTCGACAGTCCGTAGGAATCCTCTCCGTTAATATTAACTACCCATCAAAAGGTCTGAATTGGCTCAAATTATTCCTTAGGGAAGAGCTTTCACTGCAATTGCAGCTTGCTGATCGGTTTTCAGTTATTACACCTGATACAATGCGTCGCTGGGATCAGCGGCACAATGTAAAAGGCCTGCTTCAGGCCAATTTGTCAGATCATGATTCAACAGTATTCACCCTGCTGAAACCTGACAGATTACTTGAACTGTCAATACAGAAAGTTCTAAGCCAACTTTCTGTCAGATGGAACATAAGAAGTTTCAGTGAAAATAAATCTATAGATAATAATCACGCCTGGGCTACTCCGGATAAACTGGTAGAGAAACTACTGAGTGATCTTGAAGGCGATCCTTTTTTTGGCAAACTTACACACTTCCCGCAAGGATATTCATGGCATGGGGTCAGGAGTTTTTTTCAATGGAAGCTTAAACCTGTCCCGTCCCCTGGCTCCGAAGAATGGCAGAAACGTAAAGAAGAGCTTGAGTCTTTACTATTAAATTACCCATCGCTGGGCTCCTCAATCAAAGTTTGCAGAGCTGTAATGCTCATTCTAGAAAGCAGTGTTTTAAACCCCGCCCACGTTCCAAGCCTTGTTTTGGCAGAGCATGATATTTTAGCTGCTATCAAACAGCATCCTGGCAATGCTGAACATCACACGTTGTTGTCACTGATACATTACCTTCGCAGAGACCCTTTGTATGCCAAACAACAGGCAAATATTGCAGAGAAAATAAATCCCGGCAACGGAATGGCAATGATACTCTATGGCCTTACTATCGGCAAGACCCCTCAAGCAGGTACTTCCTTTATTAAACAGGGTCTCCGGAACTATCCGTTTGTTGCAGAACCAGATTCTCTGGGATGGCAGCCATACCATTTACTTGTCAGAGATTTAGAACCTTGGCTGGTTACTTCTGATAATGAAAAAGTTGTAAATTATGAACAGCTGATGCATTCAGGCAAGGAGTTATACAACGATCAGCGCTGGAATGAGGCTCGCAAATTCTTTGAAGATGCATCTGTACTTGAACCTCATCTTCCTGAACCTGCTCTGTATCTGGCCAGACTTAAGCTGGCTCAACAGGATGTGAAGAGCGCACTGCTTCAGCTTGCCAAACTCCAAAGCAGATTTCCCATAGATCCTGAAATCAACCTTTATCTGGGATACGCACATGAACAATTAAAGCATCATCACAAAGCTGAAAAATTATACCGGCGAGTACTTCTTCTTAAACCGGAACACCACAAGGCACTTTTGAGACTTGGAGCAGTGCTAATTAAACTTGGCAAACATGGAGAAGCAAGAAGTTTTCTGGAAAGCCTTACCCGAAAATATCCTTTGTATACTGTTGCATGGTGGAATCTTGGCATAGTTTATTTAAATTTTGGAGAAATGGAGTTGGCAGAGTCAGCATGGCAGGAATGTCTGAGACTTGAACCGGAAAACAACCAAGTAAAGATTAGACTTGAACAATTGCGTGAAGAAATGTATTTTGCATCAATATCAAACTAGCTTTTTTCGCAATAATTTTCGTTTAGGCTTCACACTTGCAGATATAAATTATTGATATTGATCTTAACAGCGTAAGTGTAAATTTTTCATTGCAAAGAAGCAACAAACTATAATAATCTTGAATAAAGATATTATTAGCAATTGCTGACGAAGTACTTGTTTTTTAAGCCTGATTCTGTAATAACTAATTTATTGTGCTGGCAGAAAATTCATAAAACTTTTATGAAAGTATAGAAAATTTTGATTTCTTTGTTTATCATTAAGTATTAAAAAACGGGAATTCTTAAACTTTTCTGGGGAATAATCAAACTCAAATAAAAGACAATTCCTCTTGGAAAAATTCCAAATATACTTTACTTTAATTATGAAAAATGTTACAATTCCCCACTTTAGTTAATAAAAAGCTTGCAAAAATTAAATATAAACAATAAAATCGCTCGCGAATCGGTTACAGAATTTTTCTCGATAATTCAGAACAGAGGAAGGACGAACATGAAAAATATTATAGTTTTTATCATCTCCATCTTTTTTTCTGTCCAGGTTTTTGCTCAATCTGAAGATAGTCAAGATGTTACTCCAACAGACCAAACTGCTAAAACAAGTTTGGCTGGAGAATATATTTACGCCGATTCATATTTTAAAAAATCCAAGACAGGTGTTTTGTTGAAGTGGTTACCAACAACAGGCCCAACTGTGTTTTACGGGTGGCGTTTTGTAGTCTACAACACAGAAAAGTTTTTTATCGGAGGTACTGGATTCACAGGTCAGTATGGTGGTCCAGATGATTATGGTACTCTGACTGCGGCCGGTATGACAGCAGGCTGGGATTTTACAATCTTTGACGATGTATATGTTGACTGGGGCTTATCTGCAGGTGGTGTTGGTGGCAGAAACGCACAAGGTACAGACACAATTGAAGAAGGTGGTGTACTAGTAGAGCCTTGGTTCGGATTTAACCACAAACTTGGTGAAAATACTGACTTTAATTATTCCTTCTCCTTATGGTATGCGCCGAACAGTAAAACCTATAACGGTGCGCTCGCATTTAATATGCGAATTGATTTCATAATCAACTAATTCTCCTCCCTTCAATATAAACAAGCATTTATTCAAAATATAAGCAGTTTTTCGGAATTGTTTGTAAATT
>CAJXDX010000065.1 GCA_913052275.1 uncultured Pseudomonadota bacterium
AGTGTTTTTTGTCATCATATACAACGTTTATGAGTGTTCACTCAGTGCACGTGCCACATCTCTTTGAGCTTCGCGTTTTTTCATATTTTGACGCTTATCGTGTATTTTTTTTCCTCGTCCGATCGCAAGTTCCAATTTAATTAAGCCATCTTTCAGGTATATTTTAAGGGGAATCAGTGTCAGGCCCTGTTCTTTCAATTGTCCATAAAGGCGACGTATTTCGGAGCGATGCAACAGTAAACGTCTCGGACGAAGCGGTTCATGATTATTTCTATTGCCATAGTCATAATGTGAAATATGGGCATTTAGTAAAAAAGCCTGCATTTTTTCATCTACCCTGCAGTAACTTTCTGCAAGATTAATTCGTCCTGATCTGATGCTTTTAACTTCTGTACCTTTTAAAACAATGCCTGCTTCGAAAGTTTTTTGTATGTCATACTCGAACCTTGCTTTGCGGTTTTTTGCAAGTGGTTTAATTTTCATATCAATGGATCATTTGTGAATAAGAAAGCAGAATGAAGAAAAATCAATTAGATGGCTGGTGGAGTCATTACGCAATACCTGCCAGATCAGGGTAATTAGATTTTGCCCATGATATTGCTTGCTCATTTGTCTGCAGGTCACCGTTTAATTGCTTTTCAAAAGCCAGCTTCAAAATTTTTCCCATTTCCGGCCCGGGAGACATTCCCAGTTTTAACAAGTGTTTTCCCATAAGCAGAGGACGCGGCCCCTCATCTTTAACGTTCATCCTTTCAGCTTCTGCCAGCAGCCAGTCTCCTGCCTCAAAACATTCCCTTTCCTTTTCAGTCAGATTTCTCCCTAGATAGTCCGCTTTTGCCAGCAGAATCAGATCAGGTATCCGGACACGTAATGCGAGTCGCCTGATTGTTCCGGAATTAATCCGGCCACGCTCATTGAAAAGTTGTATTGGCCGGAGGTGTTCTTTAACCATACTGGTTACTTGCTTAATTAGATCCCGATCATCAGTAAGCCTCTGCAGAAACTGTAAAGTGGGAGCGATACCGTCCGTATCATGGGAAGGACTTCTCCAGCGCCCGCGTAAAAATTTGGTTGTAAGAGGCTTGCCAAAATCGTGACAAAGCGCTCCAAACATCAACACCATATCTTTTTTTTCAATGCCTGTTCTGAGCCTTGCAGCTTCGTCAAGTACCATCAGGGTGTGAGTCCATACATCTCCCTCAGGGTGCCATTTCGGGTCCTGGGGAACTCCAATAAGCGCCTTGAGTTCCGGAAAATAGTTTAAGACTCCAAGTTGTTTTGCAGCCTTTAAACCAATGGAGGGTCTTTTTGCCTTCAATAGCAACTTCCGAAATTCTTCAAATATTCGTTCTCTTGGCAGCTCAGAAAGATCTAATTTTCTGCAGAATTTTGCAGTTTGAGCTGAAATTTTAAATTCAAGCCGTGCTGAGAACTGCATGGCTCTAAAAACTCTCAGGGGATCTTCAGCAAAAGCCGGCCCTACATGCCTTAATTTTTTATGTTTTATATCCTCAATACCTTCAAATGGATCCAGCAGAGTATTTTCAAGCAGATCATAACCCATGCTGTTAACAGTAAAGTCGCGTCGGGACGCAGCCTCCTTGAAACTCATTGCGGGGTCGGTAGTAATCTTAAAGCCACGATGGCCTTTGCCGGTCTTTTGTTCTCTTCTGGGCAGGCTGAAATCGTATTCTGCTGTTGGTGTTTTCAGTTTCAGAACCCCAAAGGATTTTCCTGCAGCATGTATGTTTCCAAATTCTTGCAGCACAGATTCCAATTCCTGCATACTCAAGCCGAAAACTTCCACATCCAAGTCCTTGGAAATTCTCCGGTCCATGAAATGGTCACGTACTGCTCCACCAACAAGAATTCCGCGTCCTTTGGAACTGGCAATTGATTTTGCTATTTTATTTAGTTCTGAAGAAACCGGGAGGCGGGACATGTAGGTTTCATGGAATAAATGAAAAATTTTGCAAGCACCTTCAACTATTTTAAGAGACCACCATACCAAACAACTCAATTTGCCTCAGGTATAATTCTTTGGCAAGCAGATTGATTTAGTTTTGATGTACGTATTCTAAGTGCTTTATACCAGCAAAAATTTAACTAAACAGGAATATTATTTGATAATTTAATTTCTGCGGCGATCTTTTATACCGTGGAATTGCTAATCTAAATGATGTAAAAATTACTTATAAAATCAAACATATAAAAATTGAATTAAACTAACACAGCAATATTTATTTGCTGATCATAAACTTTAATGTGAAATTCATTCAATATTATGGACATGATTCAGTTATCTTTTAATAACTTTTCAAAATAATCGATTGTTGGCCTTAGGCCCTCTTGGAGAGTTATTTCCGGCTGCCAGCCAAGTCTTTGTTTAGCCAGTGAAATATCCGGTCTTCGCCGAACCGGATCATCTTCTCGTGCATCTACTTTTACTATTTTGGAGACTGAATTAGTCATTTCTAGAACTTTTTCGGCCAATTCAATAATAGTGAATTCATCCGGATTTCCTGTATTTACCGGGCCCGTAAAATTTTCTGTTTTCATCATACGGTACAACGCATCCACCAACTCTGTTACGTAACAAAAGCTTCGGCTTTGTTGTCCGTCTCCGTGAATGACTATAGGTTCACCTCTTAGTGCTGCAACAATAAAGTTGCTTACAACTCTTCCGTCATCAGGGTTCATTCTTGGTCCGTAAGTATTAAATATTCGCACGATTTTTACATCGATCTGACTTTGCCTGTGATAATCCATCATTAAAGTTTCGGCCACACGCTTGCCTTCATCATAACAACTGCGCAATCCTATGGGATTAACATGTCCTGCATAACTTTCCGGTTGAGGATGTACTTGAGGATCACCGTACACTTCGGAAGTTGATGCCTGTAAAATGCGGGCTTTAACCCTCTTTGCCAAACCAAGCATGTTAAGCGTTCCCATAACACTGGTTTTCACGGTTTTTACAGGATTATACTGATAGTGAACCGGAGAAGCCGGGCAGGCCAGATTAAATATCCAGTCAACTTCTACTAGAATCGGCTGCACTATATCATGTCGGATCAGTTCAAAATTTGGGTTATCCTGCAACTGCAGCAAATTTGATTTTTTCCCTGTAAAGAAATTGTCGATAGCAATAACTTCGTGTCCTTCATTAATCAGCCTGTCGCAAAGAAATGAACCTACGAAACCAGCGCCGCCAGTAACTAGTACTTTTTCCATTTGAAAAATTTAATTAATAGTGAAAAAGAGCAGTAGTTATTATATTCAACATGGCTCCAAGGTTCAAGTTACCTGTGGTTTATAACTACCTGTGATGTATGAGTAAAGCAGCAAGTGATCTATAGAAAAGTTCATATAGCAGGCTGTGGTTCTTTAACATATACTAAGGATTTTGAATATAACATTGCGACTATAACATAGTCAGATTATGATTTTGATTATTACATTATATGCAATCTAATAAACATATTTAACAAAATGATAGGCACTTTAATACAACCCTTGACTGAGGTATAATTAATGAGCAAAACACCGGGAAAGTCATTTAAATCCAAATAGTTAAAATTCACGATGAAAATAGAGAATAATAAAAGCTTTTCAAGGAGGAATCATGGTTACTGAAGAAAGACAGAAAGATTTGGAAGCAGCAATACTGCAAATTGAACGTCAGTTTGGAAAAGGTGCAATCATGAAGATGGATGGGTCTTCAGTAGGGCATTATCCTGCAGTTAGCTCCGGAAATTTAGCTTTGGATATTGCACTTGGAATCGGCGGGTTACCTCGAGGTAGAATTATTGAAATTTATGGACCTGAAGCTTCCGGTAAAACCACATTAGCACTGTGCGCAATTGCTGAAGTACAAAAAAAAGGAGGAATCGCTGCTTTTGTTGATGCAGAGCACGCGTTTGACCGAAATAACGCCAAAACATTAGGTGTACAGGTCGAAGACCTTTTGCTGGCTCAGCCGGATTATGGTGAGCAGGGTCTGGAAATAGCTGAGCAGCTTGTAAGAGTAGGTAAAGTGGATATTGTTGTTGTTGACTCAGTAGCTGCTCTGGTTCCAAAAAACGAGCTGGAAGGTGATATGGGTGATTCTCACATGGGCTTGCATGCTCGTTTGATGTCCCAGGCACTACGTAAATTGTCTGGTGTTGCTTCAAAGTCAAATACCATTTTCATTTTTATCAACCAGCTTAGGTCAAAAATTGGAGTAGTTTTCGGGAATCCAGAGACAACAACTGGAGGAAATGCGCTCAAATTTTATTCAAGTGTCCGTCTGGATGTTAGACGTGCAAGCCAGATTAAGAGCGGAGATGAGGTGAAAGGGCACCGTATGAAAATTAAGGTTGCAAAAAATAAATTGGCACCACCATTTCGTACGGCAGAGGTTGATTTGATTTATGGAGTTGGAATTTCCAGGATGGGGGTATTAATTGATCTGGCCATGAATGAAGATATTGTGCAGAAAAGCGGTACATGGTTTTCCTACAATAATGAACGCCTGGGACAGGGACGAGACAACTCAATCAAGTTTCTGGAGGAAAATCCTGAAATTGCGGAAGCCATCAATCTTGAAGTCCGAAAAATTCACAAACTTGATTCTCAAGTTGTGAATGAAGAATCGAATGAAACTTCTGCTGCAGAATGAATAAGTCACACTTTTATTCAGTCCAGCCGAAACAGTATTTGGGAAAAATTGAATCTTTTCTGAATGGCTTTCTAGATGAAGTTTCAGTGAAAGAGGCTCTCTGCGAAGAAAATACTCTGATTGATGTACGTACAGCTCAGGAATACGAAAAAGGGAGCATTCCAGACGCATTCAATTATCCATTGTTCGATAATTTGGAGCGGGCTGAAATTGGAGTAATTTATAGAAAGATAGGCAAAAATGCTGCGGTTGTAAAAGGAATGGAGTTTTTTGAACCAAGAATTCAGCAATTTCTCTCGTCTCTTACAGATTTAAAATCTAAACGGCTTGTTGTCTTTTGTGCCCGTGGTGGAATGAGATCAGCATCTGTAGTCAGGCTTCTTCAGCATCAAGGTTTTTTGGCGGCTCAATTGCAGGGAGGCTACAAAAGTTATCGTAGTTATGTGCTTAAGCAACTCGGGAATCCTGTACCTCCACTGATTGTACTGCATGGGCGTACAGGCGTTGGCAAGACCTTGTTGCTGAAAAAACTTCCGGATCATCTGGACTTAGAAGAATTTGCAGGACATAGGAGTTCGTTGTTTGGAGCAATTAATAAAACTCCTCAGACACAAAAAAATTTTGAAGCTCTGCTCGCTAAAAAAATTCTTGAACTTCCAAATACAATACCTGTTTTCATTGAGGGAGAGAGCAGGAAGGTTGGAAAAGTATTTATACCTCAGGCTCTTGCAGATGCTATGAAATATGGGACTCTTGTGCTGCTGCATGCATCACTTGATACACGAATACGGCGAATTGTAGAAGAATATAAAATTTGTAATGAGCAGACTTTCCTGCAAACTGATTCAATATTGCAATCAATGCAAAAAGTACTGGGAAAGAAAAAAGTCGAACAATTGCGCCAGTGGCTAAGAAAAGGCGATTTTGAGAACATAGTCCATGTACTTCTTGAAGAATATTATGATCCACGCTACCAGCATGCAATGCGCATGAACGAATATGCTCTGAAACTTTCTGCTGAGGATCTGAATATTGCTGCAGAAAAACTTGTACGATTCCGAAGCGGCATAGTCAGCTGCAGAGATAATATTCTCCAAACAGCACAAAACAATCAATTAAATTAGTTTTGTGTTCATATTTGAATCATATGAGACCTAATCCATTTTTTATACTCCTGGTAATTGCCTCTGTAATAGTTAGCCTTGTTTCAAGTGTATTAGCTGAAAGCTCCAACAATTTAACTGTAGTAAATACACGTTCAGGTTCATATCCTCTTCCTGTTCCTGTTCTTAGATTACCAGACCTTCCAATTTTTTCCCTGGTTTCAGTATCAGAAGCACCTGTCCCGGAACTGCCTGACTGGCACAGTTCACGTTTTGTTCCGGATGACCCAGGCTGGCTTGACAGGTCGGGAAAATATTATAAGGAAGGCATAGTTCAGTTATTTCGAGGAAACTTGAGTCTGGCGTTAATGAGATTTCAAACAGTCATAGAGGAGTATCCTGAAACTGATTGGCTTATTCCATCTAGGTTTTGGCAGGGGCAAATCTTTGCACAGCGCCAAAAATATGCTCAATCAGCGAAATCATTGAATCTTTTTCTGAATTCGCTGAAACAAAGCAGGTACTCTGAACGCTACATTGACTTCCAGGATTTTAGCAGGTACACACTTGCTTGGTTGACATTTAAGCAGAAAAAATACAATGAAGTTACTGATATTATTGAAAAATATGAAAATAAAATTGATAGTGAGAAAATTCGCAGCCGACTGCTTTATTTAAGATATTTGGCGAATGTTAAATTAAATAAGAATAAGGCAACGCTCAGTGTTCTTGAAAAATTAATAAAGGATTTTCCCAATGATTTTGAACATATATTACTCTTAGGGGAATTTTATTATTCACAGAAAAGCTGGCGGAAATTAACAAGTTTCGTTGCTACTCATTCTAAAAATACCAAATTTTATAATGATTCAAAAATGGAGCATTTTCTATGGCTTGGTTTAGATGCTCATTTAAACCTTAAACAATGGAATAAAGCGAAAAAATTAATAAGGTCCTTGGAAAAACTAGGTGTACAAAGTACTGATAAACTTGCTAAAGCTTATTTAAAACTGAATCTGCATACAAAACAAATTGAACAGGCATGGAAAGACTGGATGAATATAGAGGATCAGATACTTCGTGCACAAGCCTTGAGGGCATTAATACACCGTGCCGTTAAAGTTGAGGAATTTAATTTTTTACTCAAATTGGAGACTGAGCTTAACTCAATAAACACTTATTGGCGGTCATGGCAGGATGAAGTTGAATTGATTTATGCATACCTCTATCTGCGCCTAAATCAGATAGAAAAGTCGAAAACATTTCTTGAATCATCAAATAAATATTCGTTGAAGGGAGATGACACACAGTCTTCAATTGTCAATGAAGAAAGCCTTTTTTTAAGTACAGTAATCGAGCTGATTTCTTCAAATTACCAGAGAGCATTCATACTGATTAAGCAGTTACTGGAAAGTTACCCGGATTCAGATCGACTTTCAGATTATTATTTTTGGTATGGAGTTTTGCAGTATGAAATAGAAAAAAATTCTATGCAGACAATCATGGCCATGCGCCAGGTTGACATAAATGGTAACAGGGCGGATGATCTTCTGTTCCTGCTGGCTAAGGTAAATCATGACCAGCAGAACTGGGCTGCAGTAAACTTGTCTCTTTTAAATTTGAAAAAGTATTATCCAGGATCACCATTTCTGGAAGAAGGTCTTTATTTACAGTCACAAGCTACTTTTGAGCAGAAGCAATACAATTTAGCACTGGAAATATTAAATGAACTTCAAAACACTTTTGATCCATTAAAAAAGCCTGTAAGAGCAATAGATCTTAGAGTTCGGATTCTTATGGCGATGCAAAGATATGAACAGGCAGATGATGTGCTCAGGAGATCGATCACAATGCATGCAGACTTTTCTCTGATAAAATTGAGGATTGAAGTATTGAAACACATTAATGATCCTCGGCGTATCATTGGTGTTACAGGTCTTGGATTAGGCATTTCTATAAGTGAAGACCAGGGTTTTTTGTTCTTTCACCAGGCAGATGCTCTCTATGAAATGAAACAATATGAGCAGGCATACACGGTTTATAATTTTGCATTAAAAAATCCCCCGGAAAATAAAAGTCGCTTCATCAATTACAGGATTCTGAAAACTCATTATGAATTGGGTAGAATTGATGAGTTAGAGCAAGGGGCCAGTCTATTGTTGGGTGAGGTTAAAGATGACGATTATGCCAGCGAAATACTGCATTTGCTCAGTGATTATTTTCTTGAAAGAAAACAAAAAGAAAAGGCCAAACCTTATTTGAAGCAACTTGTAGCTAATTATGAAAAATCTGTGCGTCAGGAGGGCCTGGAACCCGAACAAAGGGTTGAGCAGATTGTTCTCATAGGGGAAATATATAACGATCTGGATGAATATGAGCAGGCGGAACGCTGGTTAAACCATGCATTGAAATCGATGGAAACTGTTGAAGACGGCCGTAAGAAATGGCAGTTACGTATACTTAGAGAAAAGGGGTTTGCACTATTTAAACTTGACAAACACAGTAAGGCTTTGGCTGCCAGCCTCAAGGTGCTTTACCTAGACCGAAGCTTGTCCGATCAACAAATGTATGATCTGAATTTAAGAATAGCTTCCAGCTATGTGAAGCTGAACCGCAATAAAGAAGCTAAAGCAATTTATCGTAAAATGCTCAATAATTTTGAAGACAGTGATCGTCAGAAAGAAGTAGAAGCCCTGCTTGGTAATTTGATGTAATAAAAAAAGTGAAAAAGTTATCTAAACAGAATGTTTCACGTGAAACAATCATCTTATGAGTTTTAAAATAATTGCCATTGATGGTCCTGCCGGAGTAGGTAAAAGCACAATTGCCCATAAACTAGCTGCTGAACTCAGCTGTGTATATGTAGATACCGGAGCAATGTTTCGCTGTTTGGCATTGAGTTGGGGAAAGCAGGGTTGTCCGAAAAGCGATCTTTCCCTGCAGGAACTGGGCGAACAGACAAGGATTTATTTTGAAGATGAGAAAACATTTTGTGATGAAATTGATGTGACTGATGAAATCA
>CAJXDX010000066.1 GCA_913052275.1 uncultured Pseudomonadota bacterium
TCTGTTTAAGTATCCACTGTCCAGCAGGGCTTCACGTGCAGTGTGTAAAGGCCATTGAAAAGTGGAGCCAAGTTTCTCGATTGTTTCCGGAGACAGTAGAAAACCTTCAGGATTCATTGAAAAATCCCTGATGTAACCACCGCGTGAACTGTAAAATTTATCTGCGACCCCTTTTTTATCAGCTGAATAGCGTGACGGATCAGCTTCAAGATTTTCTTCTATGGCAGGGGTACAGGAATTTTTATCCTGAAGCAGGTTCTCCCAAAATTGCTTAGGTGTATCTGCTTCAGGAAAAAGGCATGAAAGGCCAATGACGGCAATGGGCTGCATTTATTTTGCGATAATAATTTTGAAAGGTTTGATCTTCTATTCTTCGTGCAGGAAACTGAATTTACGGACAGTGGTGTAGCTTTTTGCCAGATCTTTGCTGTACTGAGAATTCATGCACCTGAGCAGGATAATGACGAAAGAACGTTTTCAATGAAAATATAATTTCAAAACTTTAAGAAATGTTTTTAATTGATTTCCCTCAGGCAATACTTGCAGTCTTTTTTCCAAATAATTTATTTAACGACTGACTTATAGTAACCTCGGCGCCTGTTACTCTGGAGTATAATAATCCGGTCTTATCATGCAGAAGCAGGTTGGCATTAATTGCGCCTGGTGAATTTTTGTTAACTGACATGCTCAGGTAAAACTTGCTCCCGAACGGAACAAGCCGGAACTGCTCAAGCATATCCATGCTCAACGGAAGACTTCCAGATTTTTGAAAACGCCATGCCCATATCAGCATTGCCTGAAAGGCGAGGTCCATAGCAAAGGGATTGAAATTATTTGTTGCAAACGGTCCTTGTTCGGGGACAGTAATTTCTGGAAGAAGACACTCAAGTGTCAAACCCTGCTCACTTATATTCAGTACTTGCTGGATGCCTTGAAATTTAGGTCCGTGAAATAATGTGCCATCCTGATAAAATTCCGACCCCAGGAGATTGTGCGTGTTGTTTAAATCCACAAGATCATTCAGCGGGACTTCAGGAGGTTCATGAACAAGCCTGATCAGACTGCTGTAATGAAGCCTCTGAAGTTTGCCCGGATTGCTTGATACCTTCACCTCTATCTCAGTAATATTACCATCTGTCCCTTCAGTTTCCTGCAAATTCAAACTGTATTGATCTGCCAGGGTCTGATCAAATTTTACACCATTCAGCACCTTGAAGTCTTTGCAGCTCGAAAAACTGAATCCGTTGTATTTCTGAAGACATGAATCTATCATCCAACTGATGGCGTGAACAGCAGGCAAGACAGAAGTTCCGCCTATCTTGTGATCATGAAACACGGGACTTTTTTCTAAATTAATCTTTCGGGAAACTGCCCATTTTGGAAAACCATTTACAGGCTGCTGCGGAACTGCCATGGAATTTCCAATCAGCACAACCGGGTTTTCCTGCCCGGCTGATGTTGCCTCTTCGACAAAAACGCGAGTGCCGTCTTCAACTGATATCACTTCAACATTTCGATCCTCAAATAACCGTTTCAATTCAGGGGTAACCATCCCGCCTTCCCATGGTCCCCAGTTAAATGAGGTGACGTGGCATTTCGGATTTTTTTGCTTGAACAAAAGGGCGATCCTGTTGAGAGACTCATTTGCTGCAGCGTAATCAGACTGGCCAGCATTTCCGTAAAAACCCGCAGCAGATGAAAACATCAGCAGATGAGTTAATTTTTTTGGATTAACGCATTTTAAAAGGGCATCAATTCCGTTAATTTTGGTGGAACAAACTCTGTCAAAATCGGCACTTGTTTTTTTCTCAATCAGCTTGTCTGCCAGAACGCCGGCTCCATGAATTACTCCAGTCACAGTACCAAAATCTCTGACTACTGGCGCAATCGCTGATTTCATGTTTTTTGAGTCCGTTACGTCGGTGCTGATGTATTCTGCCCTGCAGCCCGTATTTTTAATACGTTCCAGAGTGTTGCGTATTTTCCTTGCGGCTTCCACATTACCGGTCATTGAGTCTACCTTTGCCGGAGTCGGTTTCTCTCCTGAATCAACCAGCGCCTTCATTGCCTCCTGTTTGAGTCTGGTCTTGTCATCACCTGCTGCACTGGCCCATGGAGGCTCATCTTCCACTTTGGAGCGTCCCAGCAAGATAAAACTGCAGGGTTGTGTTTCAGCCAGTTTGATCACACATTCAGCCGTAACACCTCTTGCACCTCCGCTTACTAAAAACACTGATTCTGGAGTTACGGAACTGCCTGCATCAGAAGTTGTTAAGTCCCGGACTTTTTTTGGAGAAACGGTCACTCGATTGACAGCAGACTTATCTGCGGGGAAATATCCAACCTCCTTAATGTTTGAATTTGGATCGTGCAGTTCCTGCAGAATGCAATTTGCCGCTTCATCTGCAGGCAGCTTCGGATGCAGATCAACAAAGCGGCAAAAAACTTCCGGCCACTCAACGCTTGCGGTTTTGACCAATCCTGAAAGTCCGCTTACGACTGCACCGTATTCTCCGGACCCCATTCCCAGCTGTCCGTCCATTCTGCAAACTGAAACAAAAAGGCTGCGCCGGCTTCCTGAGTTTGAGGCCTGCTTTATGGATGCAGCAGCATTTTTAACTGTAATGAAAGCATGCCTGAGAAAGGCATTTGCTCCTTCTTGCAGGTTTAGTGAACCTGATGCGGCGGAAGCCGGGTTGAGATTTATCAAACCTCCAATGTTTCCGTGTTTCTCCTCCAGGTCTTTCAGGGAGTACTGAAGCTCAGTTTCTTCTGAGGAGGAAAGTTCTATTAACGCAGTTTGTTTTGGAAATGACTTTCGCTTCTTTGTTGAAAAAACGGATGTGCCTGCAAAACGAAGCACTGCAGTTTCCCAGCCATGTTTTATTAATGCTGCAGCCAGAGTCGGGGCCAGAGCTGAGCCGTCATCCGTTATCAGGCAGAGAGGATTTTCCGGAAGCAAGCTGTGAAGCAAGTCAGGAGGAGCAAGAGGCACCGTCTCGGCCAGGCTGAGTGTAACTTGATGTTCAGGGACTTTGCCTTCAGAGCCTGGATTCAGGAATTTTTTTTTACAGAAGCAGAACTATCTGAAAACGGTGCGGGAATAATCGGGGAATCATGTAACTCAGATGGAGCAAGTGAGTTCAAATGATCAGCAATCTCCTTCAATGTTCTAAGCTCACTCATTTCACTTCCGCTGACCTGGGGCAGGTGAGGAAGCTGTTCCTGCAGGGACCACATAATTTCAACTCGCTTGATAGAGTCTATTCCAAGGTCCGCTTCCATGTCCATATTCAGATCAAGCATTTCCGGGGGATAGCCTGTTTTTTCACCGATGATGCTCAAAAGCGCGGGCGCAATTTCTCCAGTTACATGAACAGAACCTTCCTTCGCACTGCCGTCACCGTTTCCACCGGAGCCACTGTCTTCAGTAGAAAGTTGCGTTTCATCTTTTTCCAGAATCATCGGTTTTGATGAAGATGTTCCCCTGGTATGGGCAGGCAGGATTGATTTTATATAATCAGTTATCTGGCCAACTGTTCGGAGCTCGGCGACGTCATTTGCCCCAATCTGAGGCAAATCCTGCAAGCTCTCCTGCAGTGACCACATGATTTCAACACGCTTGATTGAATCGATACCCAGATCTGCCTCCATGTCCATGTTAAGTTCCAGCATTTCTGTGGGGTAGCCTGTTTTCTCACTGATGATGGACAGGAATATTTGTTCGGGATCCTGGGCAGCTGTTCCGGAACCACTTTGGGCAGGAGTGAGCGTTGCAGCGTCACTCTGTTCTGTGGGAGTACTTTCTCCAAGCATCTGATTCAGGTGCTCAATAATCTGCCCAAGGGTGCGCAACTCTGCCAACTGCTCTCCGGGTATTTCAGGCAGTGATGGAATTTTTTCCTGGGCAGTACCTAGAATTTCAACTCGCTTTATTGAATCAATGCCCAGATCAGATTCCATGTCCATTTCCGGCTCCAGCATCTGTTGAGGATACCCGGTTTTTTCGCTGACGATGGACATCACTGCAGATGTGATGTCATTAACCGGAGCGGAAACACTTTCCTGGGTACCCGCAGTTTGCGGGGCTTCGTCAGGAGCTGTTATTGATTCAATTTCGGTTGCCTGGTCCTTGTTTAAACTGCTTTGCAGATACTCCACAATTTGCCCCAGCGTACGCATTTCAACCAGCTCATCAGCCGGAATTTCATCAAGTTCAGGTGCTCTGTCCTGTACCGCACCAAGAATCTCAACACGCTTGATTGAATCGATTCCCAGATCGGATTCTATATCCATTCCAAGTTCAAGCATCTCCTGCGGGTATCCTGTTTTCTCGCTCACAACAGCCATCATGATCTGCATAACACTTCCTGCAGAATCGCCCGAGGCAGCCGAGGATGGCGAAATTGGTTCCGGGACTGCTGTTTCTGTAATAATCTCGGTGTCTGGAACTGGAGAAGAAGCTGATTCAGCAGCAGTCGTTTCCACAGCAGGTTTTAGAACCTCTACAGGAGCAGGTGTTTCCATGACCGGTTCGATTGGAACTGCAGCTTGTACTGGTTGCCTGAGTGCGGCTGATGAAGAAGTCTGAACTGACAGCGGACTTGAATCACCAAGCTGGTGACCAGCGATGCTTAGTGCCGACTGAGTCTGTTCTGACTGCTGGTTCAAATACTGTTCATGTACACGCAATGTTTCACTTTGATGTGCATGAAACAACTGCATCTGCCTGTCAACTTCAGGCGGAATGCTTGCCCCCTGTGATGCAAGTTCAATTTGCTGCTGCATCAATTTGTAAACTGTCCTGGAATACTCAGACTGCTGTTCTAAATACTGACGATGCACCTGCAGGGTCTCATTCTGCTGCTGGAAAAACCCTGACAAACCATTCCCCGGATTTGCAGTATGCAGTGCAGCTCTGCCATTTTGCAGAGGAGTTTTTTGCTGCGTGTTTTCCTCAGGATATTTTATTGAAGATGTTTGATCCTTCACTGTTATTTGTTCTGGAGCGGACAGAGACTTCACTTCATTAATTTCAACAGAATGCATCTTTTCAGCACCCTCACTAGGTGAATCAAGAGAATTGCCGTTGTTTGAATTTGATTCAGAGTTTGATCCGGATGTAACTGCATTTTTTACCCTGAAACCATCATTGAGCGCGTTTTCAAAATCATTTCGTGTTGCATCACTTACATAATTTGTGCCGTTCAGACGTACACTCAATGCGGATTTTTTCTCAGGCATTTCCTTAGCAGGAAGTGCGTACGGATCAAAATTTTGCAAAGGCAGGCCAAGCACGCAAAGCTTAACCATTGCTTCCCGGAAAAGACTGTCGCTGTCTTTTTTTGGATTTTCATTCAGTGCAATGGCAGTAAAATCTTTTCCGGACAGAATGTTTTCGACAAGCTTGGTCAGCACATTTTTTGGTCCAAATTCTATGAAGATCCTCCCGCCATCCCGGTGAATATTCTCAACCTCTTCACGAAAGCGCACTGAGTTTAGAATGTGAGTTTCCAGCTGTTTTTGAATTGCTTTTGCGGAAGAGGGATATGCTTTTGCTGTGGCGTTTGAATAAACGGGAATTTTAGCCTTGTTGAATTTAACTTCACGGATGGCTTTTGAGAAAGGCTTTTGGGCGTGACCAACCAGCGGGGTATGAAATGCGGCTGAAACCGGCAGCTTTACCACAGTGTATTTTTTTTCTTTCAGGGCATCATGTACTTTCAGGATTGCTTCGGTTGGTCCGGCAAGTACCACCTGTTTACTAGAATTAAGATTTGCCATTACCACTTCCGGAAAATCTGCAATGTCATCTTCCAGTTTTTCAACTTTGCCCATCACAGCCAGCATGCTTCCGGCATCAAAATTTGGGTCATCCGGAGCAGCCATCGCCTGTCCCCGGGCATAGGCCAGCTTGTAATAGTCAACTTCGTCTATCACTCCTGCCGCCCAGAGCGCTGTCAGTTCACCGAAACTGTGACCTGCTGCAAAATCAACTCTAAGCCCTTTGTCACTGAGCAAGCGAAAAAAGCCGGCACTGATTGCTCCAATTGCAGGCTGTGCGTTTTCTGTCAGCTGGAGCCGGGCTTCCTGCTCTTCTCTTTTTTGATCATCAAAAACTGTAATTGGAAAAACCAGGTCTGATAACGGTTCAAGAGAAGTATCTGTTTTATTGCTTGACTGGGTGAAAAGTTCATCAAGGGCGTTAAAGGGTTCTGTCATTACAGGGAAGTTGAACAATAATTCCCTGCCCATATTCATGTACTGTGAACCCTGTCCGGAAAAAAGCGCCACAACTTTTCCTTTTGTATTCATTGACTTTTCCCGGTAAGAAATGCTTTTCACATTCCACTCTGCCTGGTCCGCTTTGCTTTCAAGTGTTGAGATAGCCTGTCCGAGCAGTTCCACAGTGTTCTCCAGTGATTCGGTGACAAATCCCAGCCTTGCGTGTGTTTTTGGAATAGGATTTTTTCCTGAACTTTCTACCAGTTGGCGATGTCGTTTTTCAGCTCCTTCTGTTTCTAATTCGGCCATCAACTTCTGACAGGCTTTATCCAGCTCCATTGGCGTGGCTGCAGATATAAAAACGGTATCCGGAGTTTTGTGTAGTCTGTATGGTGATGTCTGAACTGCCTGGAATTCTTCCAGAACGTAATGAAAATTTGTACCGCCAAAACCAAATGAACTTACTCCAGCACGCCTCGGCTCTCCATTCATGAACCAGGGGCGCGGTTCAGTGTTGAGGTAAAAGGGAGTTTTTTCGATTCCCATTTTATCACTCGGCCTGTCGATATTGATTGTAGGAGGAAGGATCTTGTGATGCAGGGCAAGTGCGGCTTTGATCAGCCCCGCAACTCCGGCAGCAGCCTTGGTGTGACCAATTTGGGATTTTATACTTCCAAGGGCAATATGCTGATAATTTGGATAACCTGATTTTTTAGCTTTGCCTGCGTTGAAAATTTCTTTCAGGCCTTCAAATTCAGCCAAATCTCCTGCGTCAGTTCCGGTTCCATGAGCTTCCAGCAGTCCTATGCTGAGAGGTTCCACGTTTGCGTCTTCATAAGCTCTTCGGAGGGCTTTTGCCTGACCTGAGGAACGAGGGGCATAGATGCTTTTGAATTTTCCATCACTTGATGCTCCAATGCCTTTTATCAATGCGTAAATGCGGTCACCGTCACGTTCTGCGTCTTCCAGGCGCTTGAGTACAACCATGCCCAGTCCTTCACCAATCATCACACCACCGGAATCCTGGTCAAAAGGCCTTGGATTATCGCCTGAGGTAAACGCCGGTGTTTTGCTGAAGCACATGTACATCATCGGGGAGTTGTCTGCATCAACACCTCCGGCAATCATCATGTCCGCACGGTATTCCAGCAAATCGCTGATTGCCATCTTCATGGCGCTTAATGAACTTGCACATGCTGCGTCAACAGTACAGTTTGTGCCTCCAAGGTTCAGGCGGTTGGCAATGCGTCCTGCAATTACGTTCCCCAGCATTCCCGGGAATGAATTTTCCTCCCAAGGCACATAGGCTTTTTTAATCTTTTCGACAATCTGCTTTGTGTCGCTTTCAGATATTCCGCTGTGTCTTAGAACTTTTTCCCATACCGGGTATTGAAGCCGGGAAGTAAGTGATCCCAGCAGTTTCATTCCGGCGGTTACTCCAAGAATAACTCCTGTTGCATCCAGCACTTCAGTTTCTGCATCTGCATAACCCGCGTCTTCCATTGCTGATTTTGCGACCAGAAGTCCCAGCAGCTGCGTAACGTCTGTTACCTCAAGGATATTCGGGGGAATACCGAACTCTATTGGATTAAAATCAATGTCCGGTATGAATCCACCCCTTTTGCAGTATGTTTTGTCCAGAGCTTCAGCATCAAAGTCATAGTAGTCCTCTATGTTCCAGCGGGATTCAGGAACATCGATGATGCTGTCAATTTTGTTAATTATATTATCCCAGTATTGATTCAGATTTGGAGCATCAGGAAACAAAGCGGACATGCCTACAACCGCGATTGGCCTGTTGGCCATTCTGGCATTCAGCATGTTTTGCGATTCAGTCTGTCGGGGAGATTTCGCGGTCATTAGTATTTTCAGTCCAGGCGTCTTTTAGCAGATTACGGTTAGCAAGGCAGATAGGATTATATATTTTGAAAGTACAACCGCGGAATGAATTTGACGCTCAGGTTTCTTGCACGTTCAAACTTTATGCCCTTAAAGGTTCTTGACTGAAAATTCATGGCAGATAATATCTCATCAGGGTCTAATGTTGAAAGCTCTACGTGTTTTCAATGACTTAAAATGGTTGCTGAAATAAAATAATCTTGAAACTGAAATCAAAAAGATTTATTTTTTATAGACCTTCAGAGGCTGTTTGTGTTCCCCAATAGCTCAGTTGGTAGAGCAGATGACTGTTAATCATCGGGTCGCTGGTTCGAGTCCGGCTTGGGGAGCCAGCTTCAGTGCGCTTTCCTGCTCAATCAGGCTTTTCAGCTGAAAAACACTTTTCGTGAATGTGAAATTTTAAAAAAATAATTTTAAGGCCATATTGAAGATAAAATGTATTATAAAACTAAATCTTAAACAAGCTTAAATTTATAATATTAATTAGGGTCAGAGTAAAATAATTAAATCTTTTCAATTTGCTTAAATCGAATCTATCAATATATAAAATTAGAACATCCTTAATTGACAAAAACTGAAAAAACATAAGAAAGTCGGAGAATATATAAGAAA
>CAJXDX010000067.1 GCA_913052275.1 uncultured Pseudomonadota bacterium
GAAGCAGGTATCAAACATCTTCTTTTTCTAAAAGCCTGTCTGAAAGCAGGTTTTTCTGAGGCAGTCTCTGCCCGCGCGTTGATCATGGGCTTGGGGACTTTAGCCCAAAAGGGGATCAGCCCCCACTGCCGAGTTTCAAGTCTGCGCAAACCATCCTGCTGGACAATCACAGGAATATCCTGAGATGGACTGATATTGTAACGTGGTTCCAGCAATACTTCCGAATGCTGAATCTGGAAGTCATTCATTACTTTTTCTTCACTGTCTGTCATTGCAAAACGGCCGCACATAGAAAATCTCTTTTTTTACTTACTGTTAAATTTTTTCAGAAATTCTTTTTTAAACTTGAGGTAGCGTTTTTCAATGATAGCTTTTCTTGCCTGTTTTACAAGGGAGATAAAGAAGAAGAGATTGTGGTAAGTATTCAGACGTACTCCCAGTATTTCACCTGATTTGAAAAGATGCTGCAGATAAGCGCGGGAATAGTTTTTACAAGTGGGGCATTCACATTCAGCGTCAAGAGGTTCGGGGTCCTGCTTGAATCGACTTTGCTTAATGCTGATTTTGCCATGAGAAGTAAACAGCATTCCGTTACGTGCATTTCGGGTGGGCATTACGCAGTCAAACATATCTATTCCTGCTTCAATTCCTTCCAGCAGATCTGCAGGATCTCCAACGCCCATAAGGTAACGGGGTTTTTCAACAGGCATTTTTGGTGTGATATGATGGGCTACATTATACATTTCTTCCTTTGCTTCACCTACACTCAAACCGCCAACAGCATAGCCGTCAAAACCTATCTCAACAATTTGATGCATGGATTGTTCACGCAGGTCAAGCTCATGACCTCCCTGTATGATGCCAAAAAGAGCCTGTTCTTTAAACACATCAGATTCATTCAGGCTGGCTTCTTTACTGCGCCTTGCCCATTTTGCGGTTAAGCCAGCCGAGCGTTCCACCTCCTGGCGCGATGCAGGAAGCTCCAGGCATTCATCTAGGCACATCATGATTGTGGAACCAAGATTTTGCTGAATAGCAATTGAAATTTCAGGTGTGAGTTTTATTTTTGATCCATCAATATGGCTGCGTATTATCACCCCTTCTTCATTCAGATTGAGCAGTTTTGCCAATGAAAAAATCTGGAATCCTCCACTGTCAGTCAAAATAGGTCTATCCCAGTTCATGAACTTTTGCAGACCACCCATCTTTCTAATTACTGAATCACCTGGACGAAGGTGCAAATGGTAAGTATTCCCCAAAATTATTTCCGCGCCCAGTTCCTTAATTTCTCCTGTCGTCATGCCCTTTACCGTTGCAAGCGTGCCTACAGGCATAAAAACAGGTGTGTTGATTGATCCGTCTGGAGTGTGTAATATCCCTGCACGGGAATTATTGTTTCGGGCCTCAATTTCAAACTGAATCATGAAACATTTTAATTCAGAGGTACAATTCTCTTCATTATCATAACGGTATATTCCTGTTGCCTTATGAATTTCTCCTCTTCAGTTTCAGATACTGAAGGCTCATCCGGATCAATTTCGAAAAGTTGCTGACCACGGGAAACAATAATTCCTGAACCTGCTGAAACACAAACTTTTCTTATGGTTCCTGAAAATTCTGCACGAATCTGGTTGAACATTTTCATTACTTCCAGTAAACCAATGACATCTCCTTTTTCCACATGCTGTCCTTCCAGTACATATTCTTCTGCTTCAGGAGTTTCACGAGAATAAAATGTGCCCCCAGTCCATGCCAAAATTTCATTTTTTCTTGCCGGAGGAGCCGGATCAAGTCCTGCGATTAATTCATCAATTTTACCTGGTTCGTAAAGCTCTTGCGGTACTTCTATCTCCAGTGAATTGTTTACTTTAAGTTCATAATAGCCGGCTTCTTCTCCAAGTATCACTGGAAGCTGCAACAGTTCCAAAGACATTTGGTGACCTTTATGAGCGCAAATGATGCTTTCCCACAATTTTTGGTCTTTCACAAAATTAGGTGGCATTGAAGATTTATTCTCACTCAGCAATTTTGTCAACTTTGGCCATCCCTCAACTTTTTTACTAAGTCGAGATTCCAAATCTTTATAAAAAGAGGATGCAGAATCCAGCAATGTTTGATCATTGCTCCAGATCTGCTCACTTGGCGGAACACCTGAATGTTGCTCAAGACGCAAATAATGATAGAGATCAATCAATATATTTACGGGGTTATGTTTGTTTGAAAGCATTGAGTCCTGAGTCTTTGCCTTAAGTAAAGCAAGCCACCCCATAAGTAAATGGGGCCTTTCAAACAGCATTTTCAGCGGACGCAAAATCAGCGTCAATTTTTGGTCGCAAATCAGCAGCCCTTCGGCACCAAAATTAGATTGGATATTTTCACTATGAATTTTCCAGGCCACGTCCAGGTTTATTTGATCACATAATCTTTTCAGTTTTCCTGCAAGCGCCAGATAAGATGAAACAAAACGTGTATTTGGTTTTAGCATTGGATCATTACCAAACATCCAGTGCAGTAAACCGTATTGAAAGTCAACATTAAGGTGCAGATCCAGGCCTCTAAATTCCATGCATCGTAATACCTCTGCGAGTTTTTCAAAACTTTGTCTTCGTGAATCTCCATATGTTATGGAAAGAGCAACATTGGAATCATACGCGCCTGCCAGGTTGTAAGGCTGCAGCATGCCTGTATCAGGATTGGTGATTCCTATACCCTGGTCATCACGTTGTTCGTTTTCATCAGGCACAGTCCAGGACCTTACGATTCCGCCCGCATGGGGCTTAAGTGCCGGATTCGTGGCATTCAGACGAGCTTCAATCCCGGACATAAAGCGTGGCAGTCTTTGCGGACAGGACAGCTGCTTGCCATAACAGTTTATCAGCAGCATCGAAGCAACCAGTGAGTCAACTGTAAATTTGTCTTCAGGATTGTCAGGGTTGGAAAACTCCAGCTGGTAAACCATTTCGGTTACTCGATGCTCTACCTGGATTCGGGTGTTGACCTCCATGAAATAATGATCAGAACCTTCTACAATGCATTCAAAAGTTGAAACAGAATCAAGTTTCAGTGCCTTTCCAAATTCTTCAGCCTGTTTGCACATTGAACGTAAAATACTTAGATCTGTACGCATCACTTTTGCCTGCTTTTGTTTCCCTGCAGATTCGTATTCAACGGCTGCTGCTTCCAGCATTTCCTCTGTCAGTGAAACCTCGAGCAGTTTTTGTTCATGCATCTGCAGCGAACAGTCACGTCCTCCAAGCTCAATACACCATTCTCCATTACCTATTAACTGAATTTCATTGTGTCGCGTGTTTTCAAAGTTCAGTTCAATCAAAAAATTCTTGTTGTCACCCACGCCGGCAGCTTTGGATTCTATCAATACAGCCATTACTGCATCTGCGACTTCATCAATTGATGATACAACCCGCTGACCTTTTCCGCCGCCGCCACTGACATGTTTGAAACGGATGCGCTTCCCTGGAAATTTCTGCCACAATGATTCAACAGTGGACACTGTTTCTTCTTGTAAAGCTGAAATTGGGAATAAGTCCACATGCTTTGCATAAGATGCTTGTAAAATGATCTCGGCCTGATCCAGTGGTTCAACGGCTTCCCAGTTTTCATCTACGATCAAGTCATGTTTTTTGATTTGCTTATGGAAATATTCTCCGGGAGAATCTCCTGCAGTTTTCAATAACGTAAGTGCTGCAATCCGGTCTTCTCCTGGGGTAACGGAAACATTGAGTGATCTGGCAAGCTGTTTTGCTTCATCTTTTGAGCCTGCCTGCTGTATCACCCTGGAATTTGGCCCAACAAAAGAAATACCTTCATTCTCAACTAGCTTCACAAACTCGGTATCTTCTGCCATAAATCCATAACCGGCGAATAAATGAGTGTAGTCGTGTTTTTTGCAAATATTGATTATCTGCTCAATACGTTTAAGTCTTTCCTCCTTTGTTGCACCTATGTAATCCGGCACATGATGCACTTGTTCTCTTCTATTGCTGATTGCACGTAATTCGGGGGCCAAAGTTTGGGGATAAACAATGCTGTCTTTTTCTGACAGCAGAATGCCAAAGTTTGCTCCCAGTTCCTTGAAGACTTTCATGGTTTCCATGCGAATAGGCCCCCTGCAGACAATGAGGCAATTCACATGATCGAAAGTGAATGCTGATTGCCAGGAACTGTTTGAATTAAACTTAATAACACTCATGATTCATGAATGATTTGCAGTACTTTAATGCTGAGAGAGAAAATTGTTCTTAGGTCATTTTTTTGAGAATAACTGAATAGTCAGTGACCAAATTGTTCAATAATAATATTTCGGTCACAGATTTTAGCCTTTGGTCAGAAAAAGGGGAGGCTTAAAGCTTGTAATAAGTTATAAATAAATTGCCACTTTTTCAGGCGAAGAACTTATCCCACAGCTGATACATCCTGAAGCGTCCAAGCTTTCCATTTAAAACCTGATGTTCATCGAATTCCGTCACCGAGTCAGACTTAATACCATGACCATGCAGCAAAACCGGAACAGGATCGTCAATGTGAGTACCTTCTTTACTCCATGTCGAGTGATCCGCGGTGATTGCCAGACGCAATTTATCTGTCCTTTTTTTTAGAAATTTGCCAAGTTCAGAATCTATTTTTTGCAGAAAGTCCTTCTTTTTAACGGGTTCTTTGTTATGAGCAGCAATATCACACCCTTTTATATGCAGTACAACAAGTCCATGTTTATCAAGCATATTTCCGGCAACTTTGAATTTTTCAGTTAAGTTCGTGTCAAGGTTTGCAGTCATTTCTTTAGTTTTACAAACCTTTAAACCTGTGACACGTGCAATTCCGGAGATTGTGTCATCTCCGGTTATACATATTCCTGATAATCCCATTCCGGAAGGTCGTTTTATTTTTGGGAAATAATGCGATTGTCCGGGCTCTCTGGTTAAAATGGCATTTGCAGGTAAAAGATTTTTTGACACTCTTTTCAGATTCACAGGATGTTTGGCTAAAATCTCTCTTGCTTTCAATTCGAACAGATTAAGCAAGTCAGCTGTGCGCAAACATTTTGGGTTATTTTTATTCAGCGGTTTGATTGGCCTAGGAATTATTCCTGAATGGAAGCGGTCACCAGGGTCACTTCCTGAAACACAGTCTTGAAGTCCGGGTCCTCGGATAACCACCGCGATACGGTGTTCTGTACCTGCGGCAACATCAATGCGAACATTATCAATCTTTTGTCCTGTGATGCTTAAAGCCAGTTCATTTATCCCCTCCCTGATGCGGCCGGCACGGCGATCGACAATCAAACCTTTTTCGTCCAGTGTAGCCCAATTCCCCCTAAAGGCAACATCGCCAATATTGATTTTCATTCCGCATCCCAATGCTTCAACAACACCACGGGCCACAGTTTTTTCAAGAGGATCATAACCCAGAATCGCTAAAGTCCCTGAGACTGTTGAAGCAACAATCCCGGGCTTTACAGGATCTGCGGTCCCGCATTGCCCTTCCTTCGCCAGTTGATTTATTACAGGGAGATTGGCAGCCTGCAGGGGTGTTTTGTGGTCCAGTTCAAAAACTGGACGATCCCCCATACCGTCAATTATCAATAGCAGTCGAGGGATTCTATGCACAAAAAATAATCAGGATTTGGGAGGCAGAGTTGAATTCACCTGCTCCTGAAGAGTGTTAATTATTAATTGCATCAAAGTATTTGTTGTTTCATCGAAATCTTCATTATCAACAACTTCTATCTCGTAATGCTCACTCTCTGAGGTACAAAATTCATGAATTATCCTGATATTTTCGAAGCTGCGTAAATATGGTTCTATTTTTCTTAATTCATTACTTTTTCCTCGCTCGAAAAATCGATCCTTATGGTGTTTTTCGTTCATAAGTGAAAGTGTGATTGGAATATGGTAGGCCCGCTTAGTACCTTCTTTCAATATTTGCTGCATATATGGCAGTAAATGTATACCTTCTATTATCATGCTGGTCTTCTCTTTTATAGCACGATCAACCACTGCTTTCACCCCAACACTAACCTGCTGTGCCTGCAAGCAAAATCCCCCTATCAACCTGTTGCTTTTATCAAGCGTCTTTGGCATTCCAATACCGGCCCTTATTGAGGAATTGTGAAGGGAAGGAAGCAGATCCCGTTTAAACACCAGACGCATGATTTCGCGAATGGTATCTGTTCCGGTAATTTTGTTGATGCCCAGTCTTCCTGCTAAAAAAGTAGCCATTACTGATTTTCCTGTTCCGGAAGCTCCGCCAATATAGATTATCAGAGGCTTGTCAAGTTCATCAATCCGACTGGCCAGTTTGTATAATTCCGCAATTTTAGGGCTGTATTTTTTTGAAATCGTTTTGTATACCTCCTCAAACAGTTTCTTTTTGCTGATCCGAAATATGCCTTTTTTCATTAAATCTGCTTCCATATAAAAAGCAATCTGGTATGCTTCTTCCGGCTTAACACCCGCTGATGTAATTGATTGTGTTAATAAACCTTTGGAAAATGGAGCTGTAGCGTTTCTTCGAAAAACGCTGATTTGTTTTCCTGAAGGGAAAAGTTCAGAATTAAGCTCCTTCAGGACTTCCTGTCCGTATCGCGCAACAATTAATTCGTCAACTGACTGCATCAGGGATTCGGTGGTAACTTCAGCCTGTTGCTGGAAATATGATCTTGCATCCTTGGAAATCTGGTATGCCTGGTCAAATGATAATCCCCTCTGCATCAGCTTGTGGGCCAGCATTCCTCTCATGAAAGGATGCTTTGAATTGTCAGGACGGATTACTTGAAATTGCATTAGTGAACCTGGTTTGTGACTGCAGAAGGAGGTTCAGCAGAATTTTCTATGATACTGGAAGCTTCACAGCCTTCGCTCCAATTTGATGCCCCGTTAACAAAGTGTTCTTTCTTCCAAATTGGGACGGTATGTTTGATTGTGTCAATAATGTAACGGCTTGCTTCATAAGCTTCATTACGATGTGAAGTTGAGACTGCGATTGCTATGGAACAATCTGTAACCGCCAGTTTGCCCAGCCGGTGAATAACTTCAACTTTATGCAGCTCCCATTTTTGCTGTGCCTGTTCAATAATTTTTCTGATTTGTTTAAGCGCCATACTTTCATGAGCCTCGTATTCCAGAAACGAAACATCCTGTTCTTGACTGTGATTGCGCACATCACCGCAAAAAATAAGTACTGCTCCAGCTTGAGGATCTTGTGCGCGTCTTCGCAGACCTTCAAGATCAATTTCATCACGGACAATTGAACAAGGCATGTTAAACTGCATTATATGTTGTCAGCAGACCAGGCTGAAAAATCTTCGTGATAGTTCCCTTTCCCCCGATCACCTTATCACAGAAGCGGTAAACTTGCATGGTTATGTAATGAACATTCAAATTATTCAATAACTGCTTTCACTAATGTCATGCGTTTGGTTGATCAAAAACACGTGGTCCTTTCCAGTGAGCCATGGTACCTGATTCCATGTTCATATTAACTAAGGTTCGGTCTCTATGCAGCATGTTCCATGAAAGCATCTTGCCGGAATATTCAACCACAACTTTCTGAAAATCAGCATGGGAGGCAAGATTTACAAATTCTTCGGGATCATTTTCTAAATCAAACAAAAGAGGCGGCAGGGCTGTCATATGCACATATTTAAATTGATCATCACGGATTACGCATAATGAACACTGATCTGGAGATAATCCGAATTTTTGTTTAATCAGAGGCTGAAATGTGCCGATCAAGCGAAAATCATATTCCCAATGAGCTTCTGTACGCCAATTATCCGGTATTGTTCCGTACATCAGGGGCAGTAAGGAACTGCCATCACATTCTTCCGGAATTTCAGCATCCAACCAATCCAGTATGGTTGGCATCACGTCAATTGCCTCAGTAAAAACTTCCAACTGGTGCCCTTTGTTTTGAGCGGACATTTCAGGATCCATTACAATCAAAGGAATATGATACCCCTGATCGAAATAACCCAGCTTGCCGAATAAATAATGGTCTCCAAGATGCTCACCATGGTCACTGGTAAATACTACTAGTGTTGAATCATATTGGCCGGACTCTTTGAGATACTTTATGACTTTTCCTAAATGCTGATCCACTTCGCTCATCAGTCCGTAGTATGTTGCCCTTACCTGCAACAAATCCAAATCATTCATTTTTGATGCAGGCTCATCAAGATAATCTCTGATAAAATCATTACGTGGAAGAAGCTCATGCAAAGTTTTTAGTACTGGGTGCTGTCTGCCTTCTTCTTCCAGTGATTCTCTCCGCACAGGTTTAGGCATACTTGCGGGATCATACATTGAATTAAACGGTTCTGGAGCAATCCAGGGCGGGTGTGGACGCAAGTATGAAAGGTGTACAAACCAGTTTTCCTCTTCACGCACACTAAGCCACTTTAGAACTTCGTCAGTTAAAAAGGCGACACTGCTGTCTTCATCAGTGTAAACAGGCGGAGAATATGAGGCCCCACGTCCAGCAGTGCTGGGATAGTCTGGCCGCGGATCGTATACTGTATGATGATTCAAGCTATGGTCATAGCCTTTGGATTTTAACCATGAGATCCAGGGACGCTGGTTATCGGTCAATGCAACACCGCTGCTCATTCCTGGAATTATTCCCTCGTATGTGGTTAAGAGAGGGTCCCTGTGATGCAATTCTCTTGGATCAGCAGAAGTGTCTGTGTAACCAAACAGTGT